>JAISOY010000085.1 GCA_031275285.1 Bacteroidales bacterium
TATTGAAATTCCGTGATCCGGATACGGGATTTATTTCTGTGAAATCCAAAGACGGTATGGAACTGAAAGCCCAGGAATTACCAGGACTATGGAATGGAGCCATGGCACATTGGAACACCGTTTTCGTAGAAGTTCCCATAGAAACATTCAATCCTGTAAAAACTATTAATGATCTGCTGCGCCCCCAGCATCAATAATTATTTATCTATGTATTCCAATAATATCACCCTATTCTTTTAACAAAATTGCCCAATAAAAAATCTTTACTTAATTTTGCCCTGTTTTATAATATTATTGAACAAAATCAAGCATAACTTATTGTTTATTAAGATTAAATACCCAATTATACAATGACAAAACCAACTCTTTTAGTTTTAGCAGCCGGAATGGGAAGCCGATATGGCGGATTGAAACAAATCGATACACTCGGACCAAACGGAGAAACAATCATCGACTATTCCATATATGATGCGATACGTGCCGGATTCGGTAAAGTAGTAATGGTTATCAGGAAAAGTATTGAAGATGAATTCAAGCAGGTTTTCTATAAAAAATACAGTGGAAAAATAGAAATAGAGTATGTACTTCAGGAAATAGAATATGTCCCGGAAGGTATCAGTTACAATCCGGAACGTATAAAGCCTTGGGGAACTGCCCATGCGGTATTAATGGCCGACGGAACCATTAATGAACCGTTTTGTGTAATTAATGGCGATGATTTTTATGGCGCTGATGCCTTTAAGCAAATGGCCACTTTCCTGATGGAACAGAAAAACGAAAACACCACTTATTGTATGGTGGGTTACCAGTTGTCACGCACCTTGTCCGATTATGGTTTTGTTTCCAGAGGCATTTGTAAGACCGACGAAAACGACATGTTGCTCGAAGTCACCGAATGTACACAAATAAAACGTATCGGCAGCCTCATCTGTTATAAGGATGCCCAGGAAGTTAATCACTCCTTACCTGATGATCAGATAGTATCCATGAATTTTTGGGGTTTTACTCCGGCTTACTTCAAGGATTTAAAAGTATCTTTCGAAAATTTCATTAAAGAAAACGGAAATAACCTGAAATCAGAATTATATATCCCGACAGTACTGAGTGGTTTGATCAATGAAAAGAAAGCAAGTGTCAAAGTATTGAGCAGCACCGCTGAGTGGTTTGGTGTCACTTATCAGGAAGACCGCTCCTTTGTCGTAGATCGCTTAAAGACATTGACAAAAGAGGGCGTTTATCCGAGTCCACTCTGGTAAACTTATGGCGAACTCAGATAATTCCAACGTCTGAGTTCTTCTTTTTCTTTAATGGTCTTTATTCCTCCATCATGGATCAATAAAATTTTAGTCGATATATCCAGGATATTACGATAATCATGATCCGTAATGATGAAGCCTTTTTTCTCAGATTCCTCCCGGATCAACTTTTTTATCTCTTCCTTATATACAGGGGCGACGCCGTTAAAAGGTTCATCGATCATTATATATCCGGCTTCAGAATAGATCACCATTAATATTTCGGCCACCCGTTTTTCCCCACCTGAAAGGTCCTTGCATTTTTGCTCCATCAAATGATAGATCAGATGGTGGTTTCTTACCTTTTCAGCATTGTGAGTATCACAAAATAAGGAAATAGCTTTTTTCAGACGGATATGACCGGGTAGAAAACTATTTTGCGGCAAATACCTGATTAAATATTTTCGTTCGGAAAGAGTATTCAATGTTCGATCTCCAACGCGGACATAGTTGTTCTGAGCAGACAATGATCCGAATATAATCTTCAACAAGGTAGATTTACCGGAACCGTTTCTTCCCAGTAATCCGATAATCTCACCTTTATTACAGGTCAAAAAGACATCTGTCAGGATCTGCCTTGAGCCGTAAGATTTCAGGATACTATCAACATGTAAACCCATTTGTCAGATGATTAAACGAACAATCAGACCTATCAGGATACCTATCACTAAACTGATCAGAAATGAGAAACCCCAAAGCTTTGCTTTGGTGTACCCCAGATTGTAATAAAAATAATATTCATTGGGGTGCATGATTTCGTATATGAAAAAAAGAGAAAACAATGTGGTGACCACATAGGTTTTTCCCAGATACTCCAGAAAACAAACACCCCCGATACTACCAAAGGTAATACAGACAGCAATAGCCACGATCAACGTAATGAGAAAGATCCTCTTATAAAAAATGAATATATGATGTAATGTCTGTATCATGGGCGATGGATAGATTAATCGTTGATGCATAAACGAATGGCCTCATTGATCACATCCGGCTCAAATCCCCGGCCCGCTGCAAAACGATATAGTTTACCCTTTATCTCTATCGGATTTCCGGCCTTAATACTTTTACTTTTTTTTGTCAACTCACCTTTCAGTAATTGCAGGTATTCATCCTGATCGATCACGGTCATCGAATCACGGATGATCGAATCACGGATCCCCTGCATCTTTAGCATATAGCTGATTTTGA
Organism: Bacteroidales bacterium; assembly: GCA_031275285.1. Taxonomy (NCBI): domain Bacteria; kingdom Pseudomonadati; phylum Bacteroidota; class Bacteroidia; order Bacteroidales; species Bacteroidales bacterium. The sequence continues at coordinate 2,484 of JAISOY010000085.1, forward strand.
CACGTCCCCATTTTGCCAACCGAAGCTTATCTCTCACAAATGCCTCTGTATATCGTTGGTCATCAATAAATTTTTGTTCAACAAGTACTTCAATAATGTTCTTAGTATCGTCTTCCGAGCAACCCCATGATATGATTTTCTTCATCATCTGGTGACTGTTATATTCTTTCCGGGAAGAATATTGCATCGCCTTATCCAGGGCTTCCTTAAAAGACAACACTTGATAGCTCATCGAAAAACCGGATGAAGATGATTTATTTTTTCCCTTTGATCAACACAGCCGTATCCTGGGCAATCACCAATTCTTCATCAGTGGGAATTACCAGTACATATACCTTTGAGTGATCTTTACTGATCATCTTTTCTTGTCCGCGTACCCCTGCATTTTTTTCCTGGTCAAATTCCAACCCAAGGAATTCCATATCTTTTGAAATCTCATACCGGGAAGTATCCGAATTTTCTCCGATTCCCCCGGTAAAAACGACAGCATCCACACCTCCCATAGCGGCCGCATATGCTCCAATATATTTCCGGACACGGTAATGGAACATTTTCAAAGCCAGTTGGGCACGCTCATTTCCTTCCCCAGCAGCAGCTTCGAGTTCACGCATATCCGAAGATACCCCACTGATACCCAAAAGTCCGCTATGCTTGTTGATCATTGAATTGATACCGGTCCTGTTGATATCTTCCCGTTCCATCACATAAGTCATGATACCCGGATCCAGGTCCCCGCAACGTGTCCCCATCACCAAACCCTCTACCGGAGTAAGTCCCATGGAAGTATCTAAAGATTTTCCATCCACAATGGCAGCAACGGATGCGCCGTTACCCAAATGACAGGTAATGATCTTCCGCACACCTTTTCCTTTAAGGATTTCCAATCCCCGTTTTGAAACGTAACGATGACTGGATCCATGAAACCCGTAACGCCTGATGGCATATTTGGTATATAACGAATATGGGATGGCATACATATATGCATAATCAGGCATGCTTTGGTGGAAAGCAGTATCGAATGCCCCTACCTGCGGGACATCCGGCAAGAGGCTTTTCATGGCATAGATACCACTGAGGTTAGGCGGATTATGCAATGGCGCCAACTGGATGCTTTCTTCAAGGATAGAAATGACTTCATCTGTGATCAGCACACTGGAATTGAACTTTTCACCTCCATGCACCACCCTGTGTCCGACGGCATCTATTTCCTTAAAATCCTTGATACATCCGTATTTCTTACTGATCAGAATACCTAACATATACTCAATCCCCGACTGATGGTCAATGATCTCTCCCTCAAGAGTTACCTTTTTCCCGTTTGATTCATGCTTGATAAATGACCCGTTAAGACCTATTTTTTCCACTACCCCTTTAGCCAAAATGGCAGGTCCATCCATATCAAAAACCTGATATTTGATAGATGAGCTTCCGCTATTGATAACAATAATTTTCATTACTAAAAGATATATTCATTGTTCCATGTGGTTTCCTCACATGGGATCATTCCGGTTTATTCAGTATTTGTGTCGCTGATGACACATTCATTCCAATTTTATGACCGTTCTCGTCATAGATATAAAATCCTCTCCCCGTACGTACCCCGCTGTTATGAGCCCTGACCAGCCTTTTGATCAAAGGTGAAGCCTTAAACTTATACAACCCGAATTCATTGAATAAATGATCCATATACCGTAAGATCTTATCCAATCCTATCCTGTCTGCAAGTTCAAAAGGCCCATGCTGCATTCCGAATCCGCGCCTCATAATGGTATCTATATTCTCAACAGTAGAAACCCCTTCTACCAAAGTGTTGCAGGCTTCATTGATCAAGGTAACGATAAGCCGGGTACTGATACTTCCGGGGGATTCATTTACCGTAATAGCTTCTTTATTGATCATTTTGGCAAAACGGACAACCAGATCATGTGATTTCTGGTTGGTCTGTAGTCCGCATACAACTTCCACGATACGCACCCTGGAAGGAGACGCAAAGAAATTCAAAGCCAATGCCCGCTCCGGATATTTCATCGCAGCCGCAATATCGGTGATCATCAATGTGGAAACACTGCTGGTAATCACTGTTTCCGGACTGACATAATCTTCCAGTTTTTTGAACAGGTCGATCCGGTCCCGCAAAGGATCGTTTGAACTGATCAACTCGATAATCAGGTCACAATTCCTGATCAGGTTATAATCAGTCGTTCCTTTGATCCTGGAGAGGATCACCCGTTTATCACTTTGGGTCAGTCCCCACCGGTTAATGATCTCGTCCAGTTGCAATGCAATGGATTTATTGGCTTCCTCTACCCTCTTTTCACTTATTTCAATAAATATAACTTCAATTCCCGACTGGCTTACGATACGGGCAACTTCCTGCCCCATATCCCCGCAGCCGATCAACCCTACTTTATGAATCAGCCCTTGTCTGCTGATAGCTTTGTTTAATGCAAATTTTTCTAATGATTCAGACATACTACTTGTCTATTTTTATGCTAAAATACTCGGATCAATAACTTTGTGCCGCCTGATTGACTGTAATTGCGACCAGACTGATGATATCTTCGACAGAACATCCGCGTGACAGGTCGTTAATAGGAGCAGCCATTCCCTGTAAAATAGGCCCTACAGTCTCGGCAGAAGCCAGTCGTTGTACCAGTTTATAACCGATATTACCTGATTCAAGTGTCGGGAAGATCAATACATTGGCTTTTCCGGCAATAGGACTTCCCGGAGCTTTGCTTGCACCGATAGATGGGATGATGGCTGCATCTACCTGCATTTCTCCATCAATTGCTATATCAGGAGCCATCTCTTTTGCGATTCGGGTAGCCTCAACTACCTTATCGACCATCTCGTGCTTTGCACTACCTTTGGTAGAAAAACTCAGCATAGCTACTTTCGGTTCAAAGCCACCGATGGCTCTGGCTGTCTTTGCTGAGGAAACAGCAATTTCGGCCAATTCACGTTCATTAGGGTTGGGATGTACTGCACAATCGGCAAATAATAAAATGCCGTCGTGTCCGAATTCTTTATCTTTCAGGATCATAAAAATAGCTCCCGAAACGACACTAATTCCAGGAAGAGTCTTAACGTACTGGAAAGCAGGACGCAACACATCGCCGGTGGCGTTTTGTGCTCCTGCTACTTCACCGTCAACATCCCCTGCTTTAATCATCAAGGTTCCGAGGTATAGAGGATCTTCTATCAATTTTTCCGCATCGGTCCGGGTCAGTCCCTTACTTTTGCGTAACTCCAACATCAGGTCGATATAATTATTTTTCTTAGGATGATCCTTGGGATTGACCATATTTGCCTTTTCCAAATGTGCTAACCCGAATGCTTTCGCTTTTTCACGGATAAGAACAGGATCACCGATGAGGGTCAACCGGGCAATCTCATTTTGAATGATATGGTCTGCCGCCTTAAGAGTTCGTTCTTCCAAACCTTCCGGAAGGACAATGTGTTTTTTGTGTGTTTTTGCGTTTTGAATGATTTTTTGTATAAAATCCATGATGCTCTATAATGAATATGTTGAATTAGGTGATAAAGATACAACAGTTTTAAGAATTCTAAATAGTGATAATATATAATTTTTAATACATTTATAGGTTTATAAAAAATCATTATTTTTGTTGTTTATTTTTGAATCAGAATAATGTACGCAAAAAATATTTTTTTGGTGTCGGCTCTGTTGATGTTGTTGGTCTGCTCATGTGGAAAACACCGTTACTTACAGGTACCTAAAGGCTCATCCATAGAACAGGACACACTTTACCAGAAATCCCTAGACGAATACAAAATACAATCCAATGATATTCTTCATGTAAAAGTTGTGACTTCTAAAGAGGAATTCGCTGATCTGTTTAACGCCACATCCATACAACAGCAGGTCCAGAATACATCCAGTGCTTATTTTTATGTTTCAGGTTATCCGGTAGGTATTGACGGAAACATCGAGATGCCTGTAATCGGAAAAGTTTTTGTTGCCGGGTATACAGTCCATGAGATCCAGCAAATAATTCATGAGAAAGTCAGTAAAATTGTTTATGAAAATCAGGTATTTGTACGATTGGTAAGTTTCCGTATCAATATTGCAGGAGAGGTAAAAAACCCGGGAGAATATAATATCTTCCGGGATCAGGCAACCATTCTCCAGGCTCTTTCTTTGGCTGGGGATATGAATTATTATGGAGACAGGAAAGATATCATGATTGTAAGGACTACAGAAGAAGGTGCCAAAACCTACACCATAGATTTAACCCAAAGAGATGCCTTGTCTTCACCCGTTTTTTACCTGCAGCCTAATGACTGGGTGTATGTTCAACCATTACCAAGGACCATTTTCAGAGTAACTGTTTCCGATATGATCACCTACATTTCTGCAATCTCTTCATCATTGGCACTCATCGTTGCTATCCTGTCACTAACAAAATAGACCTATGGCGGACTCCCAGGAACCCTATCAAGTACAAGAAGATAACCTTGATATCAAAAAATTATTAAATAAAATATTCCGGCGATGGTACTGGTTTGTTTTATCTATTTGTATTACATATTCAATCGCCTGGTTCATTAATCGTTATACAGTACCCCAGTATGACATCAACGCATCATTGCTCGTCAATGAAGAGAAAAAATCAATGGGAGAATTATTGGTGAGTGTGTTTGACAGATATGGCCCGAGAAAAAACATAGATAATGAGATCGCCATCCTGAAATCGTATTCCATGGCAGCAAAAGCTTTGCAAAACCTGGATTTTGGTGTTAGCTATTACATTGTCGGCAGGATCCGTGAAACGGAACTCTATCCCAAAAAGCCATTTTTAGTGGTTCCTGATAGTACGACAATATATGGAAAGCAGGTGGATATCACTTTCCTTCCGGGGAAAAAATGCCAGATTAGTATCGGTGAGGATATCCGGGAGACCATAAATGTTGGTGAGAAGTTTGAAAAATATGGATTCGCTTTCACTATTTACCCAAGTGAATTTGCTAATATTGAAGATCTGGAGGGTAGAAAATATTTTTTCATCATTCATAATTTTAACTCACTGGTCAACCGTTACAGAAGAAAATTGTCTGTTGTGGCAAATGACAAGCGTGGTACAGTACTTACCTTATCTCTTTCGGGTGCGGTACCCCAAAAAGAAGCCGATTATGTAAATACCCTGATGGATGCCTACATTCAAAATGGATTGGATGAGAAGAACCAAATGTCCATAAATGCAATTCAGTTTATAAATGAACAACTAGGGTTTGTCACCGATTCGCTGAAGCGGGCTGAAGATATCCTGGAAAATTTTCGAACGAGCAACAAAATGTTCGATTTCACCCTGGAAGGTCATGCCATCCTTGAACGCTTGAACATTCTGATATCTGAACAACAGAAAGTCAATACCCAACTAAATTATTATCGATATCTCCGGAATTATCTCGAAAAAGAGGATGAACTGGGACGGATCGTTGCCCCTTCCATCATGGGAGTTGATGATCTTTTACTGAATTCACTGGTCAACGAACTGGTGAAGTTAAGCATCAAAAAGTCGGACTTATCCAACAGTAGTGATCCTGAAAAGAATCCGATCGTCCGTAACCTAGATGCACAGATAAGCTCCATCCAGGCATCATTGCGTGAAAACGTGAACCAATTGGTAGAATCTACCGATGTTGCATTAAAGGATGTAAACAAAAGGAGATCTGACGTGGAAAAAGATTTGTTGAAATTACCGGTAACAGAACGCCGGCTATTGGAAATTCAACGTGAATACAATTTAAATAACGAAACCTACAACTTTTTGCTGAAAAAGCATGCAGAGGCAGCCATTGCAAAGGCTTCCAATGTAGCAGACAACAGGGTACTCGATTATGCAATCGTTCAAAATGCTTCAAAAATAGCACCTAAAGCAAGCAGGAATATACTGATAGCAATCGCATTAGGACTCCTTATTCCCTTGATATTGGTTTTTATCATAGATTTCTTTAATCATAAAATTTCTGACCTTGATGAGGTTCGAAAGATTACATCATTACCTATTATTGGAATTATCGGACACAACAATAAGGCATCCGAAATTCCCGTGGCAGAGAATCCGACCTCTCCTTTATCGGAATCATTCAGGGCGCTAAGGACCAATCTACATTATTTATTGCGTAATAAAGATGAAAAAATCATTGCGGTATCATCTACCGTAAGCGGGGAAGGTAAGACTTTCATATCCACAAACCTTGCTTCAATTATTGCCCATTCAGGGAAAAAAGTTTTATTGATGGGCCTTGATTTGCGGAAGCCTAAAATCAATAAAGTGTTCAATATCAATAACCACGAAGGCATCAGTACTTATCTGATCGGAGATTCGAAATATGAAGATATTATTCACGCTACCAATATCGCTAATCTTTACATTGCTCCTTCCGGCCCTATTCCTCCTAATCCGGCGGAACTGATCGAAACTCCCAAAATGGGCGAATTACTGAATAAAGCCTGTACGGAATTTGATTTTATAGTGATTGATACTCCTCCGGTTGCTGTTGTTGTTGATAGCATTTTGCTGGCCCAGTATACCAATCTCAATATTTTTGTTATCCGTTATAACTTATCCTCTAAAGATTCCCTCCTCCTTGCGAATGATCTGCAGAAACAAGAGCAAATCAAGTCGCTGTCCCTTGTCATCAATGATGTCTCTGCCGGTTCTTCTTACGGGTTGGGAAGATACCGCTATAATTATGGTTATGGATATAGTTACAGCGGTTATGGAAATTATTACAACAGTTATATGGAAGAAGAAAAGACCTCATTCTGGAACCGTTTGCTTTTCTGGAAAAACAGAAAAAATAAACAATAAATCTCATACAGCTGGTTTATGTTACCTCATCACCTGACATATGTGCCGAATATTTCAGGAATCTTATGTTGGCATTAGTTTTGAGTTGATATATTCGAATGATCATATATATGAAATCACTATTCTTTTTTACCTTTCTTTTAATAGCATTTTATTGTTGTGCACAAAAAAGTCCTGTTACCGATCTGGATAAATTTGCCCAAAAATTGTCGGATGGAACACGGAAGCAAAAAACGATAGAAAGTGATTTTATTCAATACAAAGAGATGGAAATCATGGAAGAAACATTAACATCATCAGGGAAATTCTATTTCAGGGATGATGATGTGGTTTCTTTAAAGTATACTTCTCCCGAACCATATCTGATTGTTGTGAATGGAGAAAAAGTAAAAATAGAAACCAATGGGAAAAAAAACATTTACAATACCTCTTCCAATCCGATGGTCACTACGATGCAATCCATGTTCTCTGCCTGTCTTTCCGGTGATTTCACCCGTTCAAAAGATTATGCCTTGGCTGTTTTTCAGGATGATTCCGGCTATCTGATAGAGATAGAGCCGCAAAACAGAAAAATCAAAAAATACATCCAAAAAATTGAAGTAATATTCGACAAAAATGATTTTTCTGTAAATCAGCTTATTGTAAGGGAACCCTCCGGAGATTTTACCAAACATGTCTTCTTTAATAAAAAGTTCAATACCCCACTTTCCGATCAATTATTTGAGATCAAATAAAGAAAATCCCTAACTGATACATTCATGACGTTCAAAGAAAAATTAAATCAAATTAAAGCTTTTGCTTTCGATATTGATGGTGTATTTTCCGATGTATTGACATTACATCCATCCGGAGAATTGATGCGCTCCATGAATGTAAAAGATGGTTATGCAGTACAATATGCCCGGAAAAAAGGTTATCCCGTTGCCATTATTACCGGAGGCAATACGGAATCTATCCGCATTCGTTTTGCTGCTTTGGGAGTAGATGATATTTATTTGTGTTCATCTGATAAGATCCACGATCTACGGGATTTTGAAATGCGTCACCAACTTAATTCCGAACAGATCCTGTATATGGGTGATGATATTCCTGATATAGAGGTCATGCAACACTGCGGTGTGGCAACCTGTCCTGCTGATGCTGCAACAGAGATCAGAGAAATAGCAGATTATATCTCACCAAAAGCTGCAGGAAAAGGTTGTGTGCGTGATATCATCGAGCAAACACTCCGTCTTCATGGAAGATGGTTCGAAGAAGATGCCCATAAATGGTAAATTTTTGTTCTTTTTATCAAAGAAAAACATACTTTTGTCAAAAAAATGACAATCATATGTTGTTCCATAAAATCAAATAACATATTTTTGCCTCAAATTGTTAGTTATGAATAGAGTAGGTAGAGTTATATTGTTTTTTACATTCTTACTAATTTTTGAAAACGCACACAGTCAGCCTTTTATAGATCTCCGCCTCCAGCCGAGAGTTTTACCTGGCGACGAAATTTCCTTAGAAGAAGATGAGTTAAGTTTAGATTCACTGGCATTTTTAGCCAACATCGGGACCATTGATTCCACCATGGTTCCAGCCTCAAAACTGTATAATTATATCTGGTGTAACCGTTATGTGAATCCTTATAATCAACGTGTGATCGACATGACCGATACGGTACTGATCGACTTTTCCCAGTATTGTCATCCTAATAAAAACGTGGTTACTTCTGATTTCGGATTCCGGAGAGGGTGGCGTTTCCACTATGGAATTGATACAAGATTGAAAACCGGAGATCCTATCTGCAGTTCATTCGACGGGATGATACGTATTGTTAATCGGGGACGCGCATATGGAAATTATGTCGTTATACGGCATTTTAATGGATTGGAAACAGTGTACGGGCATTTGAGTAAAACCATGGTAAAAGTTAACCAGGTCGTACGTGCCGGAGAAGTGATAGGGTTGGGCGGAAATACAGGTCGTTCAACAGGGCCGCATCTGCATTATGAAATACGTTATTTGGGGCAACCCATATCCCCACGCGATCTGATAGATTTTGAATCCTATACGGCTATATATCGGAAATTTAATTTAAGCTCAGGTTATTTTGCGTATGTCAAGGATGTGGAAAAAGTACGTTTTTACACTGTTAGGAATGGTGATACGCTATATGGTATTTCCCGCAAGATAGGGGTGAGTATGGACAAACTTTGCCAATTGAATAACATCCGGAAAAGTTCCGTAATAAAACCCGGCCAAAAGTTAAGATACACGTAAGTCCTATTTTATTGATCTCACAACCATTTTATTTTTGTTCGTAAAAAATACGAACAGTTTTTATAAAAAAGACTTGTGAATAACTTGGTTTTTATTTTTTACGTAAAAAATCCAGGTTAAGCCATACAAAAAGGATCATCCCTTTAATAATACTGGATATGGCGATCGCCCACCAGACTCCATTGATCCCCATTCTTGATGCAAGAACAACAGCCAGTGGTATCCGTGCCAGATTGAAAACAATACTTACCATAGCAGGAGGAAGGGTACGTCCCATCCCATTAAACATACCCTGTGTAGTCAACTCCACCATCATGAATATCTGGCTGAAACCTATAATGAACAAATAATTTCCTCCTGCGATCCGGGCTTCATATTCCGGAATAATGATCCCAAAAATCTGTTCACCAAAAAAGAGGAATGAAATGGTTACCACTATTCCCAATAAAAACATGACACTCAACGTATAACGATACGCTTTCTGAGCACGGTCCATTCTGTTGGCGGCATAATTCTGCGCCACAAAAGAACTCAGGGCTGTACCGAATCCCTGTGATGTATTCCAGGTAATCCCTTCAATCTGGCCTCCCGTCGTTTGGGTTGAGATACCCAGATGTCCGCCATACACTGAAGCGATCCTGGCCAGAGTGCTATTGATCAGTGCAAAGAAAAGGTTCATAAGGGCAACGGGAAGTCCTATCCTGAAAATTCGTCTGGTGGGTTTGGATTGCAACCGGATAAGAAAAGGGAAATGAGACAATATCGCATTCTTCTTCCGCAACTGCCACACAAATAACAAAACGACAAATCCCTGTGATAACCATGTCGCTATAGCTGCTCCCCGGGTACCAAGACCGTCAAAAAGGCCATCAACACCAAAAATCAGTAAAGGATCCAGTACCATATTACATAGCAATCCCGATGAGACCAGGTAAAACGGGATATTACTAC
>JAISOY010000086.1 GCA_031275285.1 Bacteroidales bacterium
CCTAAGGCTCTCAGATCCCATCTGGAGCACGTTGGTGACAGGATTCGCATAGGGTGTACAACGATGGGTATAACCCTGGTCACTGGTGGCCACTACGGAAATCGAATTTTCCGCTTCATTGATACGCACCAGGTTATTATTGCTGATTGACACGAAAATATTGAAATCCTGGTCGATCCCGATGTAAACCGGAGTAAAAGTCGCCTTATCCAGCACACCATCTCCTAAAGAGAAATCACCTGTACCATTTCCTGCAAGAGTAGTAACGGACGCAGCGATCAGATAACGGAAAAAGTTATCCCCAAAGGTTGCCTCCTTATTACCGATCTGCACTTTTATTTCACAGGTATCGCCCGGCAAACGGGGAACAAGCGCCATCATACGTTTTCCCGTCGAACCAATGACGCGTGCTTCTTTGGCATTAAAAAACATCTTGATCAGGGAAGGATCACTACCAAAATTATCTCCGTCGAATATGATCATTTCGGATAACCGTCCCGAATCAGGAAAAAACGATGTGAGTGTGATTGGTTTATCCGGGTCATGAACCTCCTTTGCATTATCGTCGTCATTACACGAAATAGCAAATACCATACACACACATGTGAACAAACATAAAAATGTGTTTCGATTGATTGTTTTTAATTTATAATTACTCATAATTGCTATAATTGTTATTATTCTAATTATTTCTTCGCATAGCAAACAAGGAATTACATTTGATTGATGTCACCCTTGCCTCAATATCATTTACCTTCTTATAAGAATCCATTTAGGTATAGTAGATTCTCATTTTCTTTAAAACTTTTTTGTTTTTTTTCATTTTTAAAAAAACTGTAATACAGCGAGTAATGTTACATAGGCATTTCGTTTAATGGTTTTGATTTTGGGGAATTAACAAAAAAAGCCGTAGTGTTGGAGTAAATTCCAACACTACGGCTTATGAAATATATTTTTAGTAAATTTCGCGCGAGCGAAATAATATTTTCTATCCTACTCTCTCTCTCTCTCTCTCTCTCTCTCTCTCTCTCTCTCTCTGCAAAGAGCATACCAAACAACGAGTTACAGTTGTTTACGCGGATATTTTCAGTACACTTTTCCATGATTGTCTTTTCCTGACACAAGAGATACATAATAGTGATATATAAAAGTTGATGTTTTTATATGCTGACAAAACTATAGCATTATTTTTTAAAATTTTATGATTTTTTATGATTTTGCGGCTTTTATTTTTCAATATTTTTACAGTAAACTGTTTTTTGTAAATTTTTATTTCTATTCCTGATGGAAAATTACTCATTTTTAAGCAATTTGTAATTCCGTCAACATCTATATAAATAAAAATTTAATTGAAATACAAAACTATTTTTCCCTTATAATTAAGATTCAACAATAATATGTATATTATAAATCATATATTTTTCGGGAATGGAGGAAGGAGATATCAAAGTGGTCATATCTTTTCAAAAATAAGGACTTCCGGAAATTAAAATATCTGCAGCAAAAGTCAGGGTTCCGTGAGTTTTGTTCCGGAATCAGAGCAATGATGCCTTAAGAGCAAAATTTTAGGTAATTATAGTACAACCGCCCTTTATAAAAGTAGTCTTTGTAGTTGAATAATAATTATTTATACAAATAATAGGTTCTTTTACTTTTCCGGAACATTAGGAGAGCCTGGAAAAAACCATTATGGCTTTTGCAAAAAAAATATCACCACCTGCCTACCGGCAGATGATGATATAATAAATGACCCATACTGTTTGATTTGCTTGGCAAGCACATGAATACATTCTAACACAGATACACACAGCAAAACACTCTGTGTCAAAACATTAATTACCCTTAATCACTTTCACGTTGTCCCCAGACCGCAAACTTTGCGAACATGGCGTAGTTTTGTGTCCCCTTATGGGTGATGTCAAAATACATTTTTACATAACGTGCGGTAGGTGAAGTAAGCACCTTGATCTTTTGGGCATCATTAATAGTGGGATCAAATTCAAATTCCCCCTGATCTTCCCATGGGTAACCGTTATCCGGATCATTTTGGTCAACAGTTACATCTTTACAGGTATATAACCTGAATCCTTTAGCGGTTCCTCCATTACCCTGACGGCGTTGGAGTTCGACCTCACGTATCAGCACGCTCTGATGCATATCTATGATGAACCAGTGTGGATAATCAGTATTGGGACTCGACCATGAGGCATGCCAGAAAGTGTTGGCATCATCGTCAATCATGGCAACAACATGACCATTTGTGGGATAAGTATCGTTTGCTTCATTGGTAGCCTGCGAACTATATCCGATAGTCTCATACCTGCTGTTTGCATCATAACCGGGGAACTCCCAGTTGTCGCGCGGTATATCCATATACTCATATACCGGGACATTAAAAGTTTTTTTAGGAGTCACATTTCCTTTGGCATCATATACCACCACAGTAAAGGTTTTATTGTCATCGGGAATAGCCAGATCGGTCTTTACCTCATTATCCTTATTGTCTACCACAGAGGCATCGGGAGAAAAAGTCCGGGTCAATAACCCTTCCGTATCGCCGACATATGAAACTTCCACATCGACCTTTTTGCCTGATTCGTTTTTCCAGCTTACCAATACTCCTCCGTAATCGTTGGAAACAATATCAATAGTCTGGGCAACCATCAGGTGAGGTGGTTCTAAGGGGCTTGCCGAATAGGATTCTCCAGCCGAGCGGTTTCCGCTTTCATCTACCGCATAAAAGATAAATTCATAGGTAGAGGCAGAGGGGAATCCGTCAATAGTGGTAGAATCATTGTGGAACGATACTTTTTTACTATATTCTTTATTGTCCACTTTATAAGTGATGTCAGTATAGAAATAATCCGCATCCGTAGGAGCCGACCAGTAAAAAGTCAATAATCCGTGGTCTGCTTCGTGGCGGATACCCGATATTTTTCCGGGTGCACTATTATCACTGCTATCACCGCTTGAAACGCCAATGGGATCATCGGCACATGAGGCGAACAATACAGTCAGCACACTCAAAATTATATAATATATCCTTTTCATATTTTACAGGTTTTAAGTAAATTAATATCTGGGATTTTGGGTCAGAAGTCTGTTTTTATCAATCTCGCTTTGCGGGATAGGTTGCCAGTACATCTTATCATCCCAGTAACGTTTTTCGAATTCTACGGGTGTATAAAAATCGGGATAGTTCTTTTCCACATCGAAGCCATATACCGGAAGGCCTTCGCGTTCGGCATCGAGCCAACGGCGATTGTCGAAATAACGATGTCCTTCGTGGAAAAGTTCAATACGGCGTTCGCGGCGTATCAGTTCGCGAAGCTTATCGTTGGTCAGTTCTATGGAGGTGGCGTAGGTATTCGTATACCACTGGCCGTAGGAGGCGCGGACACCCGGTAAGCCTGCACGATCGCGTAAAGCGTCCCAGTATTCGAAAATTTCTGGATGATCGACGGCTCTTTGTCCGATGGCATCGTAATATTCAATAGCTGCTTCCGTATAATTAAGGTATAATTCGCTGAAACGAAAATGCGGAGTGGCGAAATCGGAACTCGAACTCTGAGTGGTAGTGGTAGGTGCAACCCATTTGGCGCTCAGGAATCCGGTATTACAATAGTCCCGTCCGGACTTGCTGTTAAACCCGTCCTTTCCATTGGCGTATATCTGGAAATGGTTGGCTCCGGATGTTCCTGTACTGACCGCATTCCACTGGGCATCCGTACGGATGGTGATGGATGACGGGTCGGCATTGGTTCCTCCGCTACGTACTGAATACAGGTAACGTTCAGGATATACGATATTAGCATAGAAACGGGGTTCACGCCGTTGGAACCGTTGACTGATCGGAATCCCATCGCCCGGATTGGATAAGGTTTCATAACCCGGTGCCAATGCCTGATAATCGGGATCATCTTCGGGCATCAGGCCGTTGGCCATAAAATATTCTTCCACATGGCCGATAGTAGGACAAATGCCGCTGTAACCCGAACATGAAAGCGATAAAGCATGTTTTAGCCCATAATTCCATGATCCCAGGTTTTGCTTGTAATATACCATTTCACAGCTTGGCTCTCCACCGCGAGCATAGGTGAAGATCCATTTGTAATTGCTGTAACCCGAAGGCTCCTGTGCGGTTCCCCCCGTCCCATAAGTTGTCTCACGTTTTAGCAACCGGTAATTTCCGCGTTCGGCAACCTTTATTGCCTGCAGGGAAATATCCATGGCTTCTTTCCACCGGTCTGCGTCAAAAGAGGTATTTAGCAACTTATTATTATCGTCATCGGTAGGTACGATAAAGCTATAGTCTTTACCATTATTGGTTTTTGACGACTGTCCGTTATAGAGTGGACTAGCCATGTAAAGCGCCAAGCGGGAACGTAAAAACCATGCTGCTGCCACATTGGCGCGTCCTGCACGTTCAGGCAGGGCATAAAGCGTATCGAGTCTTGAAGCAGCACTGATACATTTACTGTGGATATGCTCGGCAATGCTGTCAGCGTGCGCACGGGAAATACCGGAAGCTATCATACCGTCCAACTCGCTGCCTTCATATACTTTTTTCAGCAAGGGTACCGGTCCCCATTGTTGCATTAGGAGGAAATAGTAATAACCTTCGAGGAATTCGGCTTCGCCTCTCCACCATTCACGTTCCTGTTCCGTCAGTTTTTCATCCTGGCATTCATCCAGACGTGCCTGAAATGTTATCGATGCACGAACAGCCTGGTAAAAGCGTGCCCATCGGTTCCACTGAACGGAGGATGGACCAAATTGTCCCATTTCCCAGTAATAGGGAGAATAATTATTCCAGTTAAAATCAATATCGTCACCTTCATTTCCCGGATACACGGTAAAATCCAAATGATTGTCCCAGTAGGAATATGCCTGGGTCAATCCTTTTATCACATCGTCTTTCGATTGATATAACGATTCGTTTGACAATTGTTCGTCGGGAACCTGGTCGAGGAAATCAGAACAGGACTGTATTCCCATTGCAACTATCAAAAGACCGGTGAATAATAATATATTTTTCATTGTCTACGTTTTAAAGTTCAGATTAAAAGTTAATTTCCAAACCGAAATTGAATACCCTTTGGATAGGATAATAGAATCCTGAGGAACTTTTCGACTCGGCATCCCAAAGGTCGAAGGGTGAAATGGTAAATAAATTCAACCCATTGGTATATATTCTCACATGTTTCAGATGTATGGCATCCGTCCATGCTTTAGGAAATGTAAAACCCAGCTCTACCTGTTTTAAACGGAGATAACGCCCGTTTACCTGCCACCATGTGGAGTTAACATAGTTCTTATTTTGTGTTCCCATCTGCGGGCGAGGTATTTTGGCGTTGGGATCCTGGTTGTCTTCCGTCCAGCGGTTATCACGAATATACGTATAGATATTCTCACGGTTTACATCACCAAATGCCTTGGGTTTAGCAAAAAATGATACATTCGCCGAACCCTGGAAAAGGAATGAAAAGTCGAAATTCTTGTACTGTATTCCTGCACCGAGCCCGTAAGAGATTTCGGGAACACTCGGATAACCTGTAAATTCACGGTCATAATCATCGATGACACCATCGTTGTTTATATCTTTGTATTTGATATCTCCGGGTAATGAGGTTCCGCCAAGAAATGACTGGTCAGGGTTGGCAGCGATATCAGCCTCATCAATAAACAATCTTTCGGCAACATAAGCCAGGGTCATGTTATGCTTCCGTCCTACCTTGTCCTGATAATCCCACATAGGAGTAGCTTCTGAGTTTTTCAGCACTTTGTTGCGGGAATAGGAATAGGTCCCTTTAAACGTGATGCTGAGATCATTGCTGATCTTTCCGTTATATTCCAGAAATCCGTCAATACCTTTGTTTTCCATTTCCCCGACATTGCCTCCGATAGCCGGCACACCATCGCCATCCTGTATAACGCCGTAAATATCAGGTATATTATACAAAGGAACCCATATGTCGGTGCGTTTTTCGTGGAAGAAATCTGCCTGCAGGCGGAAGTTTTTCAGGAAACGGAATTCGAAACCGAGATCGGCTTTAGTTGCTGTTTCCCAGGTTGCATCGGGGTTACCATAATAAGTGATCGCTACACCTGCTCCGTAACCATATCCATAACCATTATTGGTACCGTACCCCACATTGGAAGAGGTAGTTTGTACACGGGTAAGGTACGCAAAACGATCGACCCCGGCGACAGCGCCTATATTGTCATTACCTACCTGTCCGTATGAAAACCGTATTTTCATGTATTCCAGGTATTTTTTTACGCCTTTCATGAATGATTCTTCGGTAGGCACCCAACCTATAGCTGCAGCCGGGAAGAATCCGTAACGTTTTCCTTTGGCAAAGTTTTCCGAACCATTATAAGCAAAATTGAATTCGAAATAGTACCGGTTATCATAGGCATAGGTGGCGCGTCCGGTAAGCCCCTGATAACGTTTGGGCACTGCATTGTAGATATCTTCGTTACTCGCCTGCAAAAAATCATTCTGATTGTAGAGCAACATACCTCCAACATTATGTACACCGAAATTACGGTTATAATTCAATTGGGCCTCCAGGTAAACGGTCCGTTCAATAGCAGGACGATCCGATGTTCTTTTCAGATAAGAGTAATAATCGGTGGAACCGGGCTCCTGATCGACATAATTATACTCGCCATCCTGGGTGAGTATGGGTTCCCCTGTCAACGAATCATACCCCCATGGCGTTATCAGGTATGCACGAGGCCGCAAAGTCCGCTGTACCCTTCCATAGCTGTATGCATCAAAAGAGAACATTAACTTGGCACTCAACCCTTCGGTAATAAATTTGAGATCTTGTTTCAGATCAATGTTCGACTGTATGGTTGTACGGAATTCATCGGTATATCCCGAACTGGCCAGCATTTGATACGGGTTGCGGCTTTGGCCGTAAGGTTCTCCCGGTATCTTGGTTTTGTCGGGATAATTCAACGGGTACATAATAGGCGGCTGGTTACGCATCCATGAAAAAATATCCGAAGTGCTTTCGCCGGGATAGCGCCGGTCTTCCAGGATAGCGGCAATAGTCAATCCCACAACAGTGGTATTGGTTACATCGATATCCACATTCGAACGGAAATTATACCGCTTCACATTGATATTGTTGTTATACGAATAAAGTTTGAAATCCTTGAACATCCCCGCCTGGTTAAGGAAACCTGCATTGACAAAATAACGCACCTTTTCTCCGCCGCCCGAAATATTTACAGACACTTTTTGTGAAGGGGAGTTGTTACGTATTAGCTCCTTTGTCCAGTCTACATCGGGATAATAATAAGGATCAACCTTATTGGCCGTATTCGCTATCCTCTGATCTGTATAAAAAATACCTTGTCCGCTGTTGAGACGTGCTTCGTTGATCAATTGCATATATTCCACGGCTCCCACAAATTCAGGCAAATCTACCGGCGAACTGAAGGCCTGCTCGGCGCGGAGGCTGATTTTAGGTTTACCTGCCATCCCACGTTTCGTGGTGATCAACACTACACCATTTGCACCCCGTACGCCGTAAAGGGCGGTGGCCGTAGCATCCTTTAAAATGGCAAAATCGGCGATCTCTTCCGGATCGATGTTATCCATTGACCGTTCAATGCCATCAACCATTACCAGTGGGGTTGACGAGCCTGCAAAGGTATTGACACCCCGGATCCAGAATGTCGCTCCGTCATAACCCGGTTCACCCGACGATTGTACGGCGACTACACCGGCTAGCCGACCGGCCAGTGAGGTCGAAATAGTACGGGTGGGTAATTTCAGTTGATCGGGTTGAATAACGTCCATGGAACTGATAACGTTACCTTTCCGCTGGGTGCCGTAACCTACTATAACAACATCTTCCAGTGTTTGTGCTGCATCTATTAATACGACATCTATTACCCGACGCCCTTCGATAGGTATCGACTGTGTTTCCATACCCACGAATGAAAACCGGAGTACAGCTGTAGGGGATACGTTAATTTCATATTTCCCGTTTTCATCGCTGATTGCGCCTTTTGTAGTTCCTTCGATCACAACGGATGCCCCGGGAAGAGGTTCTCCGCCTTCACTTATAGTGATCGTACCCGTAACTGTAATAGTTTCCTGGGCCGACAATTCCGACCAACAAACTATTGATAATAACGGGATAAGATAAAAGAGAATATGTTTCATATTTTTGATCTGTTCAGTTTATAATTAATATATTGAGTTGCTGCTTTTTCATCATTTTCTTTATACAAAAACATAAAATCAAGTTTCGATTGATATGTTTGATTTGAAATTACCCGTATTGGTCATAATTGTTGAATATTATGCCATACTTACTTTTCACATGGTTAACAGGGTAAGCATTATTAACTGCTCAACCCGGTTCCAAGGCAGTTCTTCACATTAGAGGACTTACTTGTATGAACCTCTTTTAAAGCCTTTTTTCGCTTTTTTAAATGACTCGTAGATTAATAATTTGGATTTTACATAGGCATATTTTTTAGGTTAATAGTTTCTTTGATTTTATCCAACGCAAAAAGCCATGATACTGGACTAACCCAATATCATGGCTTTTAAAATTTTTTCCCTGTATATTTCGCGCGTACGCGAAAGAATGGTGTGATTTATTTAGAGGCTCTCTCTCTCTCTCTCTCTCTCTCTCTCTCTCTCTCTCTCTCTCTCTCTCTCTGAAAAGAGAAAACCAAACAACGAGTTACAGTTGTTTACCCGGATATTTTCAGTACACTTTTCCATGATTGTCTTTTCCTGACACAAGAGATACATAATAGTGATATATAAAAGTTGATGTTTTTATATGTTGGCAAAACTATAGCATTATTTTTTAAATTTTCATGATTTTTTATGGCTTTGTGGCTTTTATTTTTTGAAACACTTTACATTAAACTATTTTTTGTAAATATTTGTTTCTATTGTTGATTTATTTTGACTCATTATTAGTCGTTTTGCAATTTTATCTACAGCCGTATAAATGAAAATTTAGATGAATTTAAAATCCAATTGGATCAATTTGTTCTTTTGAAATAAATTCAATAAAAAGTATCTTTGCCGGTCATTATTACAAAGCCAATGAACATTCCAGAAATAGAAACACAACCCATTGAGGTAATCAAACGCTTCCAGGAACAAAAATTAACTGACCAGTTACATTATTTACAACAAAAGTCGAAATTTTATCAACGCTTGTTCAGGGAACAACATATCGATATTTCAAAAATAAAAACCTTAGAAGATCTACAATATATACCCGTTACTACGAAAAGCGACCTCCAGCTGTATAATCATGATTTTCTTTGTGTAGAGCCACATCAGATCACAGATTATATCACCACTTCAGGTACACTGGGGGAACCGGTCACTTTTGCCGCTACTGAAAATGACCTGGAGCGATTGGCCTACAATGAAGCCATCTCTTTCCTAGGTGCAGGCTGTACATCCAAGGATGTTT
The DNA here is from genome assembly GCA_031275285.1 of Bacteroidales bacterium. Lineage (NCBI taxonomy): Bacteria > Pseudomonadati > Bacteroidota > Bacteroidia > Bacteroidales > Bacteroidales bacterium. The sequence continues at coordinate 9,471 of JAISOY010000086.1, forward strand.
TCCAGTTGATGACCACCATCGACCGGCGATTTATGGCCGGATTGGCATATTTCCTGGGTATCCGTAAAATGGGAGCATCTGTGGTACGGGTCGGAAACGGTATCCCTGAATTACAGGTAGACAGCATCCGGCGTTTCTCTTCTACAGTATGCATTGTAGTACCCTCTTTCCTGTTGAAAATCATAGAATATGCAGAATCACAGGGTTTCGACCTGAACAAGAGCACGCTCCGCAAAGCCATCTGTATAGGAGAACCACTCAGGAATACGGATTATTCGCTCAATACATTGGGACAGCGTATCACGGAAAAATGGAATACGCTATCTCTACACTCCACTTATGCATCCACCGAAATGGGTACCTCTTTCACCGAATGTAAGTTTGGTTGCGGAGGACACCATCATCCGGAACTGATCATTGTTGAATTACTGGACGACCATGGCCGTGTGGTAGCAGAAGGAGAACCCGGGGAAGTAACCGTTACGACATTAGGCGTGGAAGGGATGCCTCTGTTGCGTTTCCGGACAGGCGATATCTGTACATACGATACCAGCCCGTGTGCATGCGGATTGACCACTATGAGACTGGGAATGGTGATCGGACGGAAACAACAAATGATCAAATATAAGGGTACCACCCTTTATCCACCCGCATTATATGACATTCTGGACAATGTTGAAGGGATCAGCAATTACCTGGTAGAAGTATACACCAATGAGATCGGCACCGATGAGATACTGATCCGCATAGGATCTGTCCGGAAAGATGAATTCTTTGAAAAATCGATCAAGGACCGTTTCAGGGCAAAATTAAGGGTTGCCCCTGAGATCAGCTTTGAACCTCCCGAATATATCCATCACATTCAAAACCCGCAAATAAGCAGGAAACCTATTAAATTTTTCGACAGAAGAGGGAAGAATCTTTCCTGATTTTTCTTTATTACATAAATGTATTATATGCCTGTCCCGTTTATCACATTTGACCATGTAAGTTTCAGGAAATTCGGTTATTCTGTATTTCCGGACACCAATTGGAAATTATGTCCCGGTGAGAACTGGGCCGTTATCGGTCCCAATGGATCCGGAAAAACCACCTTCCTGGAGGCGCTGGAAGGATGTTTATTGAAAGTACACGGACAGATCGACTATCATATAACGGATGCGAATGGCCATCTGATCGCAGACCCACACAAATCCATAGCATCTGTTTATTTCAATGACCGGACGGTCAATTATGGTGATTTCTATTACCAGCAGCGTTATCATGCCACCGAAACCGATGGAATTGTTAAAGTACGGGATTTCCTGCATCTATCTTCCGGTGAACATATTCCCGAACTGGAGAATCTGGATATGACCCGTTTACTGGATATGGAGATCATCAAATTATCCAATGGCCAGTTCAAAAAAATGCTGATCATAAAGGCACTTTTAAAAAGGCCGAAATTATTGTTGCTCGATAATCTATATACCGGACTGGATGTACAAGCCAGAGCATATGTCTCCGGGATGCTGAAACAGATCACGGATATGGGCACGCAAATTATCATGGTTACCGATAGTGATCATATCCCCGGCATCATTACCCATGTAATGAAAATTGAACAATTTTCCATTACCGGTACTTTTCCCATTAAAAAATTCATCGCTGAAAAAACATCTGCCCCAAACATTCTTTTACCTACTTTTCCGCCACTACCGGAAACAAATTTTAAAACTGCCGTCCAATTTGATGAAGTAACGATAAAATATAATGACCGGACCATCATTGATCATGTCAACTGGAAAATAACACAAGGAGAAAAATGGGCGTTGATGGGGCCGAACGGAGCGGGAAAATCCATGCTTCTCAGCCTTATTTTTGCAGATAATCCCCAGGCTTATGCCAATAAGATCACATTATTTGACAGGAAACGCGGAACAGGTGAAAGTATCTGGGATATTAAAGAAAAAATCGGGTTCGTATCTCCCGAAATGCATGTTTACTTCCGTCAGCAAAAGACCTGCAGGGAAATATCTTTAAGCGGATTGACAGAAAATCCATACGGGAACCGGAAAATTCCAGAAAGTAGTGTTCGTTTCTCCGAAGAACTGTTCTCATTTTTCTCCATTCGTCACATTGAAAACGAATATTTCCAAAGAATTTCTACCGGACAACAAAATATGGTATTACTGATACGTGCATTGGTGAAAAACCCTCCGATGCTGATCCTGGACGAACCATTCCAAGGGGTGGATATGGAAAAAGTGAGGTTGTCGAATTTATTGCTGAATAGTTATTCCCGGCAACGGACAATGATATTCGTATCACACAATCCATCCGAATTACCATCCTGTATAGATCATTGTTTATATATAGAGAACGGAAAGGCTTTTGAAAAACCTGGTTTTCCTTGTTAAAGCAGCTCGTAACTGCTGATCTGTACCGGCGCCTGCAAAGTTGGCAATACCCTTTCAAGAAGTATCCCTTCCCGGTTATCATATTCATACCCAAAAGTAGCGCGTATCCCTATCAGGATAAACTGAACGGCACGGTCGAGGGCTATGGGCAGGCTATCCCCCTGCATCAGCGATCCGGTGATCACACTGGTAAAGGTATCACCCGTACCGGGATAATGTGCAGGAAAATAAGGACATGAAACTTTCCAGAAACGATGACTCGTTTTATTATAAGCGATTACGGAAGTGGTCTTTGCAGAGTCACTCTCCGGAACACTGGTAACAATCACAATCTCCGGCCCCATTGCCGATAAATGAACCAGATACTCTTTCATTTTTTCCAGGGGTACCGTTTCTTTATAGGACTTGTCCAACAATAAAAATAATTCTGTAATATTAGGTGTGATCACCACGGCCTTTCTGATCAATTTACGCATCTCGGTGACCATGTCTTTGTCAAGTGTAGCATAAAGCTGCCCATTGTCGCCAAGCACTGGGTCCACGACCACCAACTGCCCGTCTTTTGCAAAATCATCGATCAATCCTGCTACAATTTCCGATTGTCTGGGTGAACCGAGGTAACCGCTGTAAATTGCATCAAACTCCACTTTCAGTTCTTTCCAGTGGTCAATAAAACGAGTCATTTCATCGGTAAGATCCAGAAATGAAAATCCCGGATATTGTGTATGTGAAGATAATACTGCCGTGGGCAGGGGACATACCTGAATACCCATTGCCGATAAGATAGGAATAGCCACTGCCAATGAAACCCTTCCAAAACCGGAAAGATCATGTACGGCAGCTACTCTTTTTACCTGATGACTCATTGTCAAATTCAATATCTATTCATGTTTTTCTTCGGCTTTCCGATTGTTCCTCATTTTTTGCAAAAGATAATTACGAAACTGCATTTCAGCTACATATAGCTTCATTACTTTCTGTTCGGAGAGTATCTTACGGAATTTAGCATCATATTCGACAGGGATTTTGGATTCCTGCTCCTGAATGACGACCAAACGATCAAGTAGTTTTTTTACTTCTTTCTCAGGAAGCTGATCCTGTTCGTGCATGAATTTACGCATGATAGATGCCCTTTCCTCAAACAATTTTGACTTTTTCTCGTCCATTTCATTGTATATCGGCCAGAACGACTGCGCCTCTTCAGTGGTCAATCCCATTTTTTCCGTAAAGTAAGCGATACGTTCTACTTTGAACTGTTCACCCCGGTCATCATTTTTAGGGCCTCTCCTGGATGGATCCGGACCTTGTGCGTAAACCTGTGCATAAACACAAAAACAAAATAAGACACTGATCATTCTAAACATAGCATCAGGTATTAAATATTTAATAAAGATAATCATTATTTATTGAATGAACAATTGCAGCAACGGAAATATTATCCCGTTCCAGAAAATCGATGATTTCCTCTTCTTGTTCATCCGTACAACAAACAGCAGTTGACAATAGATTCTCCGGAGCTTCAATTCCCAACGCTTCGATCATTAAAGCCGTCCTATCCAATACATACACCCACTGATAGGTGTTTTCTTCATCAATAGCGGCATAATCGACTATCAATGACTGCCCTGATGGTCGTAGATATAGAATAGTTCCGGCAATAAAAACAAATAAAATACAAGCCGCTGCCGCAATCAATCTCCCATATGTATTCCATTGAAAAACAGAAATTTTCTTCTCCGGCTTTTCTTCTTCCCTGATACGGGACATTATATGATCCTGAAAATTTTCAAAATACCCATCTGGTACTGAAAATGGATTTTTGTTACTGAATTGATTACCTTCCATCCGGATATTAATTAACGTTTACAATTATTTCTTCAAAATATAATTTAATCTTTTTAATGGCATGATGGTATGATGCCTTAAGCGCTCCCACTGATGTTCCGAGTATTTCCGATATCTCATCATACTGCATCTCATCAAAATATTTCATATTGAATACGATCCGTTGTTTTTCCGGAAGGGTTAAAATCGCTTTTTGCAATTGCAGCTGCAATTCATCCCCCGAAAAATAATAACCGTTATCCAACGATTGTGAAAGCACGGATCCTGCCTCCTCCAGTGACAGCATGCTCCTATTGCGTTTTTGTTTCAGGAAACTGATGGATTCATTGGTCGCTATGCGGTACAACCATGTATACAACTGCGCCTCCTGACGGAAATCAACTAATCCTCTCCATGCTTTCACAAACGTGTTTTGCAAAACATCATCCGTATCTTCATGTGTGATCAGGATTTTACGGATGTGCCAATAGAGACGAACTTTATATCGCTTTACTATTTCATTGAAAACCGTATATCTGCGGTCTTCATCCTGAAATATTTCTAACAATTGCCCGTCACTATACTCCTTCATTCTTTCGTTACAAAAGAAACCTTTTATTGTTTTGACTGTATGAAATCCGAAAAGTTTAACGCCGTATACGCTTTTCTCAAAAAGCAGACCATAACCTTTTTACAAAGATAAAAAACAATCAGCCTGTTGATCCTATTCCATGACTTTTTATGATAGTTTGATATATTTTTCACATATTTGTAGAATAGTAGGATGCGCCTTGGACAAAATATCAAGCAAACTTGATTTTGCCTCTCGGCTTTCACTATATTTACAGAATATAGGATGCGGTTCGGTAATTTTAGAAAGCAAGCTTTCTAAAATTACCCTTACCTTTCACTATATTTGTACGATCCTGTTAATCTGACCATCCAATGAATATGAAAAAAATTATTATTGCCTTAGGCTTGTTCCTCACGGGTATCATTGCTTTTGCCCAACCCAAAAACGATTTATCTCTCGACCCGCAGAAAGCAGAGTGGTTCAAAGAAGCTAAATTTGGAATGTTTGTCCACTGGGGACTTTATTCGATTCTGGAAGGAAGCTATAACGGGCATACACTCCCCGATCCGTCCCTGAAGCAGGGAAAAAGCTGGTATGCCGAATGGATCCAGATGCGATTGGAAGTTCCTGATAATGAATATCAATCCCTGGTGAAAGACTTTAATCCCGTTAATTTTGATGCCAATCAATGGATCTCCGAAGCAAAAAATGCAGGAGTACGTTATTTTGTGATCACTGCAAAACATCACGATGGGTTTGCTTTATGGAAATCTAATGTATCGGATTTTAATATTACCCGTACACCATACAAAAAGGACATCATTGCCGAACTTGTAAAAGCCTGCAAAAAGCACGGCATAAAATATGGCTTTTACTACTCGCACTGGCAGGATTGGGAGTATCCCGGCGGCGCTCTGCCCTCCTGGAAAACAAAACGTACCGATGAAGAATTTGAAAATTACTGGCAGAACAAATGCCTTCCCCAGGTAAAAGAACTGTTGGTAAAATTTGATCCGGATCTGCTTTGGTTCGACACATGGAACGAAGAAAACCATATCACTTCCCAGCGCCGGGATGAATTGATCGCCCTGGTACGAAAAAACAGTACAAAATGTCTGATCAATGGAAGAATATCTTTCCTGGATCCGGGGGATCATATCGATTTTTTGGAAATGCATGATAACAGTTATCCCGATAAGATACTGGAAAAACCCTGGCAGACACCGGCTACCATGGTCAATTCATGGGGATGGCATGCCAAAGACTACAACTGGAAATCATCTTCTGAAATGCTGGGGTACTTATCCAATAACGCTTCAAAAGGTGGTAACTATCTCCTGAATATTGGCCCTAAACCGGATGGGACATTCCCTCTCCCTGCAATACGCCGCTTACAGGAAATTGGGGCATGGATACTGGTGAACGGAGAAGCCATCTACGATACCAGGCCGGTAAAAAAGGAAGTGGAAAAAGGAATATACCTGACCCAGAAAAAATCCGAAGGAAAGGATAACTTATATGTGTTACTATCCAGGTCTATGGAAAATGTTGATCTCCTGATCGATGTGTCGATGATACATGAATGCCGGGTACTTGAATCGGGAATGCCTGTAGAGTTCTCCGGATCAGAAGGAAAAACGAGGATCAGTATTCCCCAAAAGCTATTTCGCGACTGTTCCGTGCAAGTGATCAAAATAACGTCGAAAACAGCACTGGATCAAGGATGGTGATAGCCGGATAAATATTTATTGAAACTGTTTCCGGTATTCCGAAGGAGTTAATCCTGTTTGTCGTTTAAAAATTTTATTAAAGTGTGAGATCGTATTGAATCCACACTCCATAGCCACCTGAAAAATATCCATGGCGTCGCTGATCAATAATTTACATGCATAACCTACACGCATATCTATGATATAATCCATAAAAGATTTACCGGCTTTTTCCTTGAAAAACCGGGAAAATGCCGAAGCGTTCATCGCAACCATGGAAGCCACTTCTTCCAGGCCGACAGGCTTGGTATAGTTCAGGGTAATATAAGAAAGCACTTTTTTTAGCCGGTTGTCGGTATAAACGGACATGGAATTGCTGTAATGGGGACTTCCTAATGTACGAACGGATTTAAACGAAGCCATTTTTTCCAGCAGCAATAACAGGTTGGCAATCCGTTCGACATTCTTATACGAGGGTAGGTTTTCAATTATTCTTACCAGCATCCTATTCGCCGGATAAGGAAAATGAAGTCCTCTCTGTGACTTGTCCAATAACGTTTTTATCGAGGCTAATTCTATATAATTATTAATGGCATGGGACATAAACTCTTTTTCAAACTGGATAACTACTCCTGTTACACTCAAAGCACGATTTTCGTGATAGTATTCCAATGCACTCTTCATGTAATGCGGAACATTTGATCCTACCAGGATCAAATCGCCCGGAGAAAACTGCTCCATGTGGTTGGCAACATAACGCTCCCCATAACCTTCCTTTGTATAAATAATTTCAAATTCGGCATGAAAATGCCAGGGATAAGTGAATCTTTTGTATTCAAAAGACCGGGCAATAACAGGATGACTTGTATTAATCGACAGCTGTTCGTGCATTATAGGCATAAGCAATCGGATTTTAAAAGTTTGATTACTATAAAAATAATATTTTTATTTCAAAAAACATAAAAATGAGGTATAAAATTAAATTTATACCTCATGTAAATACATTTTAAGCAGTCACAATAAATTATTGTCGCATTTTAAAGATATCGTGTATTTGTTTATTCGTTAATTAGGCCAATTTTCAATGAACAATAACCAATTTACAATACTTAATAACCGAACCAGAGAATAAACCCTGATCCGGTTATCACAACAACAAATCATCAATATAAACCGTATACCTATTTATCGCGTATAAACACCCACTTCATATAAAGATACGTTTTTAGTACCACCTGATGCTGCAGTACACTCAATTTTGACATACTGGGCCTGCTGAGGATCATTAAATTCAAAATACTGGTATCCACTTTGCTTTTTCATGGAATATGTTCCCATAGAAGTCCAATTTTCACCATCTTCGCTTGTCCAAAGAGTTACCATACTTGGCGATTCATTGATATTACCACCATACAGGATAACTCCGTAAACATTTGCCGTACTTTTCATGTCTAATGCAATCCAGTGAGGATAGTCTGTTTGTGTAGGGCTTATTTCATTTACCCATCTCGTACTAACCACACCATCAAGCACCATTTCAGGAGTACGCGGGTTTGCATTGGTATTCGGATAACGGGTATCCCAACTGGATGCTGTCACGGTCCAGCCTGTCCTGTTCAATTCCCTGATAGGACCTTTTATTGTTACGCTTTGAAAAGGAGTATAAAAAGTGTCTAATGCCATTGGAGCAGGTAAATATGCTGTTCGATAATTAAAAGATCCGGATGCTACATCATAGTCCGTAAATTTAAGCGTATCGACATCAGGAGATACCAGAACTTTATGCATTCCATTTTCTGTCATATATAACATTTCAGAGCCGAAAGAAGTTTCATCGACCGGATCACCCCATACAACAATCATTAGATTTTCATCTTCGTCGTAATATGCATCTTTCACCAGTCTTACATACAATGAGTTCTGATAGGTTTCGCCATAGACTTTACTGGTTATTTCGTACGGGATAGATTGATTTCCCTTCCCATCATATGTATATATGGTAAATGAATATGTTCCTTCCTTTAAATCATTAATTATTGTTTTTAAAGAACCTGTCTCTACCGGCAACATCAAGGAATCACTTTTGTTATTCCAATACATTTTGACATGTGTAACACTCGGATCAGCTAATATTTGCCATTCAAACCCAATACGATTTTTTCCCGGGAAAACTTTTACAGAATCTACCGATGCGGGGTATTCCAATTCTCCGTTTTCCCAGAATTCCTTATATGTATGATCCATTTCCGTACATGCTGACAAGCATACGATAGAAATAATATATCCTATTATAATTTTTTTAAAATGTTTCATTTGAATATAATTTATTACGCCATGTTACTCGTGTCCACTCGTGAGATCGCTCCGCTAAGTTCGCTCCATGAGAACGCTGGCGCTAAGTTGATTTTTTAAGACTGAAAGAATATCCATACACATTCATTCGTATTTGATTTTATTGAGTTTTCTTACGAAGAAATATATGAATACTTCATTCTTCATTTCTAATATGTTTCCAATACTTCGCCCCAGAACGTAAGTTCGGCGATATATATATAAGTTACACCACCCCATGTTTTGAGCGTTTTAAACCTTATGTACCTGAACGGATCGTTGTTGATAAAATCAAAATCCTCTCCTTCGTGACAAGCATACTGCACATCTTCATCAGTATAACCAGCAGCACCCGACGGCTTTATCGATTCGAAATGTCCCAGCAATATCCAATTATCATCCCACTCATCTGTGAGAGTATTGCTTCCATATATTACAAAGATTTGAGGATCGCCGGCATTATATTGTCCATCGGTACCAGTGGTTGTACGATGGTAAAACTTCATCCGGCTCAAACGGGCTTTTGCCCTCAGGTCAATGGTAAACCATTGCGGAATACCAGTACTCGGTTTTGAGTGAAAACATCCACTTGTCCCCCATATATCGTTCCATATAACTTCAAGAGAATAACTGCTACTCATATGTGGTTCATATACATCCGAAGGTAGCTTGGCATTAACGAAACGTGTTTTATCCAGTTTTTCCTCATACCAGGGATTTATTTCCGCAAAGAGAGTATCCGAATGATTATTCCAGCGATCTAATGTATAGACCCCAAATACCCGTTGCGTGGGATCAAACCCTCTTATAGCGAAATTTCCTGTTTCTATCTGGGTATAATGAGTATATGCCTGGTAAAATTTCCCTAACGAATCAGCGGTGACCACTATAAATTTCAGGTTTGCCCGGCTTGGGTTTTCGAAATAAACTCTCATCCCGCCAAATGTCGGTTCCAATTGGAGAGCATCATGTGCAGACTGATAAGGTGGAGTGAGTGGAACGATAGTTTTTGTTACAGGTTCCGATTTTACTCCACTGCGGGATACGGAATACAAATTTATATCATATGGATTTGTATCCGGAAATCCTTCCAGAGTGATGGAACTGCTAAAATAAGACGACTTTTTATTATGCAGAATACCATCACCTAATCTATATTCTGCCATTACATACAGGATATTTCCATCAGAGGGTAATTGGTAGGTTAGCGTTGCTCCACCAGGAATTTGGGTTATATCAATATCCGTAATCTGCGATGGTACTGTCCCATCGTCTGCCGGAATTCCTTTGTCAGGCTCTGAACAGGAATATATTAAAAACAAAAAGAGGAACAATGCTTGTATGTATAATATGTATGTTCTTTTCATATCAGAGATTTTTATAATTACATTTAATCTACCATCCCGGATTTTGGACCAAATTACTATTCGCCAATATAACCGACTCATTTAAAGGCCATAGGTAATCTCTCGTGGTAAAAGTTTGTTCGTAAATGAGCCTTTCACGATAATATCCTTCTGCTGTCGCCTGATCCAAGTCCCAGCCTGTAATTGGCATATTCATTTCTTCTGTTGCTGTTTTCCAACGCCTTACATCCCAAAATCGATGTCCCTCAAACATTAATTCGATATTGCGTTCCTGGCGTATAATTTCTCGAAGTCCTCCTTGGCTTTCGGGTTTATTTGGCCTGCTTGAATGATTGAGCCATGCCACACGTACCGGCAGGATACCTGCACGTTGCCTTACCAGATTAAGATATCCGATCGCCTCATCTCTATTGGTTTCCGAGTCAACAGCCTCATTGAGCGCTTCAGCATACAACAGGTAGATATCTGCCAGACGGATCACCGGCCATGGATAATTCTCCGTAGTATAGGTATTACCTGAACCTATGATGCTCTGGAAATGAACGATTTTCTTAGGCCAATAACCGGTTGTTGAATAATTCGCCAGATTAATAGCAGCAGCCGGTTGTCCTTTTTTACAGGAAACATAGAGTAAATCGCTTCCCCTGTCGTCGTAGTGTCCCTGACCATACCAGATACCTCCGTCGAATCCAAGGCTGGCATAATAGCGCGGTTCCCTGTGAAAATTCATCTTCGCTGTAAGGTATCCCTGTTTTAAATATATGGCTTCACTTTCTTTCGGTTCCATAATTTTAAATCGACTGTTATAGTCCCAGGAGTTGTCTTCTTTTATCGGTATGCCATTTTCGCTGTAAAACATTTCAACAATTTTCAGCGGGGGAGCCAAACTTCCACGCGTTCCCTGATTCGATACCAATGCAGGATCCAGTCCGCGCGGAGTAGCGCTACCCTGTATTCCTCCGGAATTGGCCCAACTGTTTGTATTGCCCCAGATGATTTCAGAATTCCATCTTTCGCAAACAGCATTCCGTATGTTCATCTGTATCATGGTGGTATCGGTAAGTTTACTTACGGAAAAGGCCGGCCGATAATAATATAGTTCATGACCTATCCCGTGGCAAAAATCAATGGCTGCTTTACATGCTTCTACCGCCTTTTGCCATTTCGCCAACTTTTCACCTTCTTCAATTTCAGTGTTGAACAGGAGTGTGCCATCTTTATTAGCAAATCCGGCATAATCCTTATTACCGTTGAACAGATCGCTGGCAGCCGTTATCAGCACTTTGGCTTTTACCGAAAGACAAATTGCCTGTGTGATCCGTCCGTTTTCCTGCACTTCGTTTGTAATTATATCAGGAAGCGAAGGAAATGCTTCATCAAGCAAAGAAACAATATAATCGAAGCATTCGTCTACCGGCGAACGGGGAACCCGCACCTGATCAGGCGGTGCATCTACCGGCAGGTTCTCCCTGACCAACACAATCGGACCGTACATTCTTACCAGATAATAATGATAATAGGCTTTCAAGAAAAGCACCTCGGCAGCCCAACGTTTCTTTTCTGTCTGGATCATATCAGGAACCTTGTCAATGTTTTCAAGGAATACATTACAATCCCGGATACCTTGATAAATATCTTTGCTCCCCGCACTACCTTGCCATGCATTCATGTAAGGATTTACCATACGCTGATTACCCTTGGCTATGGCAAAAGCATTATTGGTACTTGTCGGTGGCAACCAAAATTCATCACCTCCGCATAATGCCGGATTTTCACCGGTGCCGGAATGGCTTGGCATATAAGAATAACACGTGAATAAAAACCTTTCAGCTGTGCTTCTCAAGCGAAAGGCATAATCGAGGGTCGCTACATTGTCAGGTGTAACATCCAAAAACTCGTTACATCCCGATGTAAGGATCCCGATAAATAGTGTGGATATTATAATAATTTGCTTTTTCATTACTATTTTATTTTATAAAATAAAAACAGATTCATTAAAACGACAATAAAACACCTATGTTGAATACCTTTTGAATCGGGTATCCCAGGCCATTTCCACCCATTTCAACATCCCAAAGGTCAAATTTACTCCAACATAATGGGTTGGTGCTACTCAAGTAAATCCTGAAACTTTTCATATAAAGCTTTTCTGCGATAGACTCAGGCAATGTATACCCGATCTCCACTTGTTTTAGCCGCAAAAAAGCCCCGTTACGCATAAACCATGTACTACGTTGAAAATTATTGGTGTTTCCAGTAGCAGTGGTGCTTAATCTAGGCCACATAGCATAAAGGTCTTGATTATCTTCCGACCAGTGACTATCGGCATATGCCTTCAATAGCTGGTTTTGGGGAATTCCGGTAAACGATTCATTGTCATAAAAGAAACTAACAAAAGGTGCTGTAGCTTGCGGATTAATCCAAAACGATTCACGCGCCAATCCCTGGAAAAAAGCAGAAAAATCAAAATATTTATATCCTAAAGAAAAACCGAAACCATAAACAATTTCAGGAGTGGTCGGATAACCTATCGGCACCTGGTCAAGAGTAGTGATTTGTCCGTCACGGTTCACATCGTGATATTTGATATCACCGCCACCATAATCGGAAAAGGTTTGCGTGGGAGATTTTCTGGCTTCCTGATCATCAACAAACAAACGTTCGGCCAGATATCCCCATTGTTGACTGATGGAATAGCCTTTATGAGATTTCCACCAGGCATCCTGATAATCATATTCTTCATAAACAATAAATTCGTTGGCGGCATAAGTAAAATTTGCCCGTGCCTGCACCCAGAAATCACTATTAATCGCATGGTTATAATCTACCGAAAGATCGATACCTCGTCCTTCTGCTTTGCCGATATTTGCTTTAGGCTGAGCGGAAAGCCCCATTTCTGCGGGCGTGGAAGCACGATCCTGCAGAATATTGCTCCGTTTGTCCTGATATATATCGGCTTGTATTTCCAGTTTATTGAAAAGCCCTATTTCCATCCCGATATTTATTTTTTTTGCAGTTTCCCATGTAATATTGGGATCAGCATAGCGATTAATAGCTATACCATTGCGGGAATACCCGCCTTCGCGACCAAAAGTGGCGCTCCTTGCAGAAGAACTCATGTTAACTTCCGAAAGAAACAGGAACCGGGAATTTGCATCCCCAATGGCATCATTTCCCGTCAAGCCATAAGTTACTTTCAATTTGAAATTGTTGACGTTTTTCTTGAGATCTTCCCAGAACCGTTCATTGGAAATGGTCCATGCCATACCAATGGAAGGAAAAAATCCCCATCGGTGCGATTTATGAAAACGTTCGGAAGCATTATATCCGAAACTTAACTCAGTATAATATCTCTCGTCGTATGAATATGTAGCCCGTCCTGCAATACCGACATTCCGGTATGGTAAAGATTGTTGCAGGACAGCCGTGTTTCCATCCAATTTAGTTTGCACCATGAAAAGCACGATACCTCCTACAGCATGTTTGTCTGAAAAAGTATTCGCATAATCCAAAGCCGTTTCGGAATAGAAATTGGAACTTACTGTTTTTGAGCCTGGTTCATACGACAGGTATTCTGTGCCGCTACCAGTACCTTCCTCGTTCAGGCATATAAGCTTATAGGTATCATCTTGAGGATTATAACTAGTTGCCTGATACCAGAATGGCGTGTAACCGCGTTGTACTTCAAAATAAGCGTTCCTGCTGGTGTTAGCCATTGTGCGAACAGAAAGACCTTTCAATAAAAAAGAAAGTTCTTGCCTTATTTCAAACTGGGCGTTCATCACTGATTTGGAATATTCCCTATAGCCACGCACCATTTCAGCATACGGATTCATATACCATAAGCCGCTACCATCGTCATAATTGCCGAACATGATGTGTTGTACCCACCGGTGTTCCTCATCGGCAGGATAATAAGCAGGGAACAGTACCGGATTAGAACGCATCACATCACGATAAACTTGAGTTCCACTCTGCATAGGGCCAGAATAATCATCAAAAGTTCCGCTTATCTTAGCATTTATTTTCGTCGTCTTGGTTACGTTTACATTTACATTCAACCGTAACGCGTATGTTTTCAGATCAATGTTGCTATTAAAATTATTGCGCTTATCTACTTTCAATAACCCATTGTTCTGGTTAAAAGAACCGGCAATGTAATAACTGGCCACCTTACCACCTCCGCTTACATTCAGATTAACCCGCTGATTCATGGTATAGTCCTTGATCAATTCTTTGCGCCAGTCGGTTACAGGATACATATACTCATTCATACCGGCAATGGTATTATCAATCTTTTGAAGCGAATAGGGCAACAGCCCCAGCGGGTCGCGGGTTAGCACGGCTTCGTTATGTAACCTCATATAAGTAATGGGATCTGCCAATTCTACATTACGAGTCGGCATTGACATGGAATTTTCAAAACGGAGATTTATTTTTGCCGGACCCTCCCGCCCTTCTTTTGTTTTGATAAGTATTACCCCATTAGCGGCACGGCTACCGAACATGGCTGTTGCGGTAGCGTCTTTCATGATAGAAAAGCTCTCAAGGTCATCAGTTTGCACGCGCGACAGATCATCCGAAGTACTTTCTATACCATCGATTAATATGAGGGGATCTTTCTTGTATCCAAAAGTAGTTACTCCACGAATAAAGAAATCTGCATTGTCTGCACCCGGTTCACCGCTACGCTGATAAGAAATAACGCCGGATAAGCGTCCGGCAAAAGCTGTAGTAAGATTACTTGAAGGTACCTTCAGTTCGGATGGATTTACTGAAGTAATAGAAGCAATCACACTTTCCTTTTTTTGCGTTCCGAAAGCTACAACAGTTACTTCGCCAATATCTGTGGTTTCCGCTTGTAAGGTAACCGCTATAATTCTCCTGTTACCCACCATTATTTCCTGCATCCGGTAACCCATAAAACTAAACTGCAACACTGAAGTATCGCTTGGTATGGTAATCATATATTCTCCGTTAATATCGGTGGTGGTTCCCTGTGTTGTACCCCGGATAACCACATTGACACCGGTAAGCATCTCACCTTCATCATCCGTAACGGCACCGGTAACCCTTATGCCTTGTTGAAAGCTATGTACAGAAGGCAGATATTCTTCTGCCGATATATGGAATACATTTAGCAATAATACAACCGGCAATAGTATTCTTATTTTACATCGTATTTTTGGGAAAGGATACCACTTTCTTCTTCCTTTATCCTGTTGTTCTTTCATAATAAATTATTTGTTTGTTAAAATCATATGGAACTGTATATCACAATTCTTAGTTGTTTAGGCATAAATGGCGTATGCCTGTAACTCTTATTATCATTTGTGCGATAGTTGCATTGAATATTATCTATATTTCCATAGGCCTTATCATTTAGATTAATTTGTACATAAAATCCTTCCTTCAGAGCATAACCTCTCAGATATTACCGATACTCCAGCCACATACCCGGAAAAGGTTTTCTTATATTTCAGTTTATCGTTTAACTAATCGCATTTTTCAAAAATTTTATCCCTAATTTTTTTTATATTTCAGTACGATCTATTTTGGGATCACTATGCTTCTTTATAAAAAATCAGCAATATCCGCATCAATCCTTTATTACCTTCCGATTGAAACCATTCAAAACAAGCTTCTTTCAATAGGGGACAAATGTATGATGATAGATCACTTGTGAATAATTGTATATTTGCAGATAATAACTTTTTATTTGCAATCAATTGTTTTTTAAAAGTATTTAAATGATTAATAATATACCGAAACTTTCATATCGGAATGAAGAGTCATATTGGCGAAACATGACTAACAATCAAATACATAATAATTATCTCTATATAATTTTCTTTATTATTAATAGTTAGATATCGCTGGAGAATTTGCAAAAATAGTATCATAATTAGCAAAATTCACATATTTCATCATAAATTTAATTCACTATCATTGCATCGGATTTGGAAGAATGAAAAATTAATCGATGATCTTTATAAATTTATATGTATGACTTCACGTAGAGATTTTTTAAAAAAAGCAGCAGCAGGCGGGGCCGGCTTAATTATAGCACCTACTATTGTACCGTCATCTGTATTTGGCGCCAACGCTCCCTCCAACAGGATCAATATCGGCGCCATCGGTACGGGACGCATATCCCGGGACCATGATATGCCCGGTGTATGGAAATATGATGATGTACGTATCATAGCAGCGGCAGATGTCGACGCCAACAGGGTAAATGAAGCCAAAACGCTGATAGAAAATTATTATTCGAAAAAGCTGGGTAAACCATATTCCGGATTTACCACATATGAGAATTATCAGGAATTATTGGCCAATAAAGACATTGATGCCGTACTGATCAGTACACCCGACCATTGGCATGCCAAGCAGGCGATCGATGCCGTGCGTGCGGGGAAAGATGTATACCTGCAAAAACCTACTTCCCTGACCATAGAAGAAGGAAGGAAGATGAGTGATGCGGTGAATGCTTCCGGACGTATCCTGCAGATCGGTAGCCAACAACGCTCTATGGAGCAATTCCGGATAGCCTGTGAACTGGTCAGGAACGGCCGCATCGGACAATTGAAGACCATCGATGTCCGCCTTCCCGGTGACCCTCCCGGGGGAAATGTCGAAGAAATGCCTGTTCCAAAAGGTTTTAACTATGATATGTGGCTGGGACAAACTCCCTATGTATATTATACGGTCGACCGGGTACATCCACAGGCAGGATACGGCCGTCCCGGATGGTTACGTTGCGAACAGTTTGGCGCGGGAATGATCACCGGATGGGGTGCACATCATTTTGATATCGCACATTGGGCCATGGATAAAGAATACTCCGGTCCGGTTGAGGTCTGGGGAAAAGCAAAATTTCCTACATCCGGATTATGGAATGTACATGGAGATTATGAAACAAGAATGGTATACGATAATGGCGTAGTGGTAACCGGAACCACCCAGAGTCAGGAAAAGCCCAACGGAGTTTTGTTTACGGGTACCGAAGGATGGATCTTTGTCAGCCGCGGCGCCTATCAGGCATCACCCAATGAACCGATCAGCACCAGCTCGAAATCTCTGCAGGCTTCCAATTCCAAAATATTGTCTCCATTAACAGATAAGGATCCTGTCCGTTTATATGTCAGCACCGATCATCATGGCAACTGGCTGGAAAGCGTAAGGACCCGGAAATTGAATATTACTCCCGCAGAAGTGGCTCACCGCTCATGTACGGCGTGTCTTCTGCAACATATTGCCATGAAACTGAACAGAAAGCTTTACTGGGATCCTATTCTGGAACGCTTCAAAAATGACGACGAGGCCAATTCAATGATATCCAGACCTCACAGGCCTCCTTATAATTTTTAGTTGACCATCATGAGACCTCTGGTTATTTCTTTAGCCTGCCTATTTGCCATCGTTTTCAATGTAGCAGGAAAGATCAGGATCACTGTCCAGTCGGGACAATATGATAGAATCGATTGTGTCGTATCAGCAGGTATCCCTGACCTTAACCTTAAGGAATCGTCTTCAGTCGAATTGTACGAAAGTACCGGAAAACAGAAAAAACCCGTTCCCTGCCAGATCATCATTGAAGAAGGGAAAGCGCCTGTTCTATTCTGGACGCTTGATGGCAAAACCGATGCCGGTTCCGTCAGGACTTTTTATGTAAAAAAAATAAAGGAAAATCGACCTGAGAAAATGTTAATGGAGGTGGAGGACAACAAAAAAGCCCTGATTTTAAAAAAAGACGGTAAAAATATCCTTCAGTACAATTATGCCCATGTCGAGCCGCCGGAAGGTGCGGATAAGTCTTATGGAAGGAGCGGTTTCATTCATCCGGCTTATTCGCCTGAAGGGAATATCCTGACGGCGATCCAGCCCAAAGATCATTATCATCACTATGGTATATGGAATCCCTGGACGAAGATAATGTACGATGGAAAGACATATGATCTTTGGAATCTGAGAAGCAAACAGGGCACAGTAAGGGCAAAAGAGATCGAAGACGCATACAGTGGCGACGTCTTTGCAGGATGTACCGCAAGTCTCGATCATTACATATTCACGACGGATAATGAAAAAGTGATCATGAATGAATTATGGAAGATCAAGGCATGGAATATATCCGACGGATTCTTGTGGGACTTTGAATCGCATCTTCATCCTTCCACATCGTTGCCGGTGCTGATAAAAGAATATCGTTATGCCGGGTTCGGATATCGTGCAACGGAAGAATGGACGCGAGAGAACTGTGAAATGTTCACTTCGGAAGGAAAAACCCGGCAACAGATCGATGGCACCAATGCCCGCTGGATATATATTACCGGAGATACAAAGACCGGCCGCTCGGGCTTACTCTTTATGGGACACCCGGAAAATTATAATTTCCCGGAACCATTGCGCATATGGGATGAAAATGCAAACGGAAGAAGAGGCGATGCTTTTATTAATTTCGCTCCTACTAAAAATAAAGACTGGGAACTCAAGGCAAATGGCCATTATGTTCTTAAATACAGGATTTTATCATATGAAGGAGAGATGACAAAAGAAAAAGCAGAACGATTATGGAATGATTTTGCACATCCGCCGGTAGTCATTGCCGGTTCTGATAAATAATATGATAACACCAAGTATGTATCTTATCACTTCACATATATTTTAATATAAACATGAAATAGCCATGAACATTACTGTTCACACAACGTAATAATTATCTATGGCGTATTTAGCTCCGCTGAACCGTTACCTTCGGTGAACCCTTTGGGTTTCGGAGTTCATTTGACCTTAAAAATTAAATTATAAACAGATGAAAAAGTATTTATTCATAATAGCTCTATTGCTGGGTTTTTCCGGAATATATGCCCAGAAAGCGGTTATCTCCGCATCTCAGGTCGGAAACAGGATCGACATCACTGTCGGCAACCGGTTTTTCACCAGCTACCGGTTCTCTCCGGACGAGAAATATCCCTTCTTCTTTCCTGTTAATGCACCCACATCGGGGAGTGGGGTCACATCTATGCGGAATGGTGAATATCCGCACCATAGTTCATTATTTTTCGGATGCGACAGGGTAAATGGCGGAAATTACTGGCAGGAAGGCCTGGAACGGGGACGTATTATTTCCATTGGAGCTAAGATATTGGAGGCCAAAGGAGAGAAAGTTGTGATTGAAGATGAATGTATCTGGAAGCGTCCCGATGCCCCATCCCCGATCATCGACCGAAGGAAAATAACCATCACCTCCCCTTCCAAAGAATTGTACCAACTGGATTTTGATATTGAAATGGAAATGCTGATAGACGTTACCATACTAAAGACCAATCATTCCCTTTTCAGCGCCCGGATCGATCCCGACCTCTCTGTAAGGCAGGGAGGAACCATGATCAACTCAGAAGGAAAACAGGGTGAAAAAGGAACATTCGGCGTAGGATCGCCCTGGATCGATTGCTATGGAACACGTAAAACCGGAACGGAAGGAATCGCTATTATGCAACACCCCTCCAATAAATGGTTCCCCTCTCCCTGGTTCACCCGTGATTACGGGTTTATATCACCTACACCCATGTATTGGCCGGAAGATGACAAGGCTACCGTATTGAAAAAGGGAGAAAAAATACAATTACGCTACCGGGTGATCATCCATGCGGGAAACAGCGAAGAGGCCAAAATCAGTCAATTGTATGAACAATATAAAAAAGAATGATCTCCTGATGTATTCTTGAAAAGCTTTCAGAAAGGAGGTGTCCTTCCTGAAGAAATACCCATGAACATTTTTGTTCATCAATTGTAATAAGCAAGTTTTAAATATTCACCTTCAGGGAATCCTTTGGGGTTCACCTGATCATAAAAATATATTTATTCACATGAAAAATGCTTTTGAAATAGCAAATCCCGATCTAACTTTAAGCCCCCTCACCGGGATGACAAGGAAACATTATATCGAGTGCGCAAAATACCTGTTGGAGCGTGCTTTTACATATGTTGATTCCATTGAAACCCCCTTAAGTTTCCCGATCGTTCCGGGAAAAAGTTATCCCCAGCCAGACGCACCCGACTGGAGATACCGGGCCGCTGATTTCGAAGCACTGGAAAGGACATTCACACTGGCCGGACCATTGATTCACATCGATCCGGAAATTACCATTAAAGGCATCAAACTCCGGGATTACTATTGCCTGCAATTCTACCGCACTTTTACCAAAGGCCATGCTAATTCCCTTCCTCTTCCCGAGGAACTACCTGACTCCAATTATCAGTTTACCTGCGAATTCGGAGGATTATTCAAGACCTTATTATTGATGCCCGAAGTCTTATGGCCACATTTCACCGATCAACAGAAGGAAGAAATGGTGGTTACCATTTCAAAATGGGCACATCATCGCACCACCCAGAATAACTGGCGGATTTTCAATATCATAGCGCTTTCATTCCTCAAAAAATACGGATATGAAATTGATGATGATCTACTGAAAAGCCACTTGTTGTGGGTAGTTTCCTACCACTCGGGAGATGGCTGGTATCTGGAACAAACATATAATTATTATTCTATCAGTTTATTTATTGTATACACGACTATCTGGAACCGTTCTTTCGGTGATGAGTATTATCCTGAAATAGCGGCTATCATTGAACAATCGGCAAGAAA
The DNA here is from genome assembly GCA_031275285.1 of Bacteroidales bacterium. Taxonomy (NCBI): domain Bacteria; kingdom Pseudomonadati; phylum Bacteroidota; class Bacteroidia; order Bacteroidales; species Bacteroidales bacterium. The sequence goes on from JAISOY010000086.1 coordinate 30,326, forward strand.
ACTAATGGAATCGCTTACCGCCTTTTTCGGGCGGGACGGATATATTAACATGTGGTCGAGAAGTATCTGCTACCGTACCTGGGTTTCCGGGGCTTTCTCCGTAGCCTTCATGTTGAAAGGGGAACCGTTGCTCGATGCAGGTTGGGCCCGAAGGCTTTGTTCCGGATCCATACTTCAGTTTGTCACCCGAGAAGAATTCTATTACAATGATATCCCGAGCCTTGGATTTTACGGAAGAAAGGAATACATGATACAGGACTACAGTTGTGCCGGAAGCCCGTTCCTGATGTTTCTGCCTTTTATCTGCCTGGCTTTACCGGAGGATTCGCCCTTCTGGACAGCAAAAGAAAATGACGGCATGTGGGAAACCCTGGGAATGAAGTCCCATAAAACAATCCTGGAAAGTCCCGGACTGGTACTGGTGAATCATGGGAAAACCGGTACTTCCGAAATTATTCCCGGCAAAGTATATTATGATGATCCCAATTATTCCAAACTATCTTATAATACTCATTTTCCTTGGGAAGACCATAATCCACAGGGAGGAACGGCTATGGAGTATTCTTTCCGAAGCCTGGACCCGAGAGATACACGAGGAGATGATGTAAATTTCTACCTTACAGGAAAAACCGTCCGGAATGATGCCGATAAAAACAAACAATTTACTATTTCTCAAAGCATGCTGTATAACGGTGTCAGGGGAAATGTCCTGTACCGTCAGGCGATCATGCGCAAGCCTCCCAATAATGGTGTAGGCTATATCATCGATCTGGCTGAAATTACTATTCCGGGCGGTGTTATCCGGGTTGACCGTACTCGTTTGGCATTCGAATATGAATTGACACTCGGACATTACGGAATGCCCCATATAGACGGTAAAAAAGCCATTATCAACCAATATGGGGAAGACAACAGGAAAGTAATAACGGCAAGCATTCCGGGAAGGCAATTAGCATTGATCACCTATACCGGATGGGACTCGGTGGAAACCCTGGTCCATGAAAACCGGAATGCTGAGGCCGATGAAAGCACTGTAATTTTTACCCGGAAAAAACGACTGGATAAAAATCCGCCCATGGAACTGATGGTTTCCGTGATGCTCCACCGTACCGATGAAATACCGTGGACAAAAGAAGAACTTTCACCTGTCAGGTCGATGGATATTCGTGAAATAATGCCTTCGGGTTCTCCATTAGGCATGTTCATTACTTTGCATAACGGAGAAGAGTACGAAATAGATTTCAAGGATATTGACGGTAAACGAACCTGTTGATATATAGGCCACCTCATTCATAAAACAAGTTTTATCGATTGGACTGTCCAAAAATCTATTTCTTAGAGCGGAATCTGTAATTCGGTGACTACTGTTTTTGCTCCATAATTAACTTAGTGATTATAAGCAATTTAAATTGATCATTTTTATTTGCTATGTAAATTTGCCATTATTCTCATCAATTAAATATATTCAGTTGAATTTGAATTACGTATCAATATCAATAATATGCTAAACACATGGCAAATTTACTAAAATATTAAGATAAGAATCATACTGTAATGCTTTCTATTTATTTCGTTTATCATATAAAGAAAAATGACAAATCGTTAATCATATAATTATCCAGATCCGAATAACATCTTGATTGTATAGATAAAATATTTATTGATGAGGTTGGGTTTTTGTCATCTGCTTGATAACAGTTTGCTTTCCAACACAAAATATTCGGGAAGTTTCCCGTTTTTCCCCATTTCAGTTTGGTATACAGCGATTCCAAAGCGATTCTCCCGATATCGAACCTAAAATATTCGAGCGAATGACGAATTAGCAGGGATAGATACAGGATTTGCTTTGCAGGTTAGTACATTCTCCGAATGGGCATTTGATACAGATTCCTGCAAAGAGCGCGTTTCCTTTACATTTGCGTTCCTGTTCCAATAATCTGGCGCCGAGTCTTTCCCTCCACTCCAGTTGAAAACGGCATTCTGGCAATGGTGGCACAGTTCGGCGATGTACTGGAAGTATATCACCTGCAAGGCGGAGCGTCTTATTTAACAATTGGCCCAGACGGTGAACCCCGGTACCGTTACTGGGAGGCAACAGTCTAACCGGACGGAATGGTGAAGTATAGTTGTGTTTATGCGGACAGGCAGCATATTTACGCTATTTATTAAGGGCATGAATTAGACGACATTAAACAGGGAAAAATAACCGTAGAGGGGGCAACCTTTTCAGGATTTTTGATCTGAAAGGCATTCCGGTACGGCAATATCAACTTGAGTGTCATGTTACAGGGTTTTGCATCAATGATGGCACCGGAGAGGTTCTGGCAACAGATCCAAATAATGAATGTTTGGTAATATTCAGTATGCGGCAGGAATAGTTTTTATATTATATGATTGGGAGTTACCCATTGTCTAAACAGCTGTTACCCATAATTGGACTTAATTAAAATCTATTCGACCTATAGTAATAAAGTTACGAAATATACAGTAAAGCATTCTGATAATACGTGAAATCGGATAAGCAACAGACAACTATTTATACATTAGAGTAACAAGTTTACAGAAGGGGATATGAGGTTTCTGCACCCCCGAGCAATAAGAGTCTTCCAGTCAACAGGTAATGATTTAATACGTCAGCAATATTTTATCTGTATCCGTATTTATCACCAGTGAAGGATTGGTGGTGATGGTAGCATCCCAATATCCCGGTCGGGGCTCAATCACCGGTTTGTTCATCCGTTTCTACGGGCCATACAATGACCGGGACGAAGCCACTCCAATACATTTATTCATCCAAACATTACCAAACGAACCTTCCACCGGAACATCACCGGAAGCAGGAACGGGAAAATCATAAGTAGTTCCGAAATAATACAGGTAATTTATCTCTTTGAAAAATCACCCGTGGATTGTGTGTTACCAGTCCGTTAAAGAATCCGGCTCCACGTACTGGTAAAACTACTCCTACAAAGGCATACAGACCTTCAGGCGTATCAGATATGGCATTCACTACCTCCGAATTGGGAACCCATGCACCAAATCCCAGATCCTTGGCTCACCAGTCGGCAAACATATGGTGCTTACCATCATTTTCCCTGATGATAGATGAACCCCAGACCCAATAATCGTCCATCGTAAAACCTCCGTCTACCGGGGCTGGTAAAAGTTTATTGATAAAGGCTTCGGGTTGGGATTTACAACCTGTAAAAAGGCAACAAGGATAAGGCTAAAGCGCCACAGGCAGATTGACATATAAAATGACGACGGGATAACATGACCATTACTGATTTTAAATTAACGTTCATAGAACGTCTAAGTTTCAGTCGACGATTCCTGATTACTTTGTTAACACACCTATTTCGCCGACTACAACCGGTTTACCAGGTTCGACGGTTTCAGTGGCTTCGAGCTTGATACAACTAGCTTCAACCGGTTGATCAAACCGTACGAATTGTTGTACCGGATTGTTGTTGATATTATCAAAGGAGGCATTACTTTCAATTTTATCCCACTTCTGACCATTCCGGCTTACAAAGAAATTATAACGATATATGTTACCACTCGCTCCGTTTACCGGGGTATAGGTAAACCCATTCAGTCGAAGTTCTTCACCAAAGTTGACGACTATGGCCGTCTGTCCTTCGGGAAGCGTATATACCGAATACGGATTACCATCGACCGCTCTTTCCATACCTCGCCCCTCGGAGCTCATCACCATCCATTTGGCCGGGGCCAGATCATAATCCTCGCGTACGGTTTCGCTGCTTTGCTTATTATTGTTGATAAAAGCTTTGGCCTGTACAATGCCACCCTGCGGCAAGTTGAAAGAATCGGTATAACGTTTAGAAGAAACGGTTGGTTCAGTGCCGTCCACTGTGTAATAGACCACAGGATCCGTTGATTCACAATGAATGTATACCTGTCCTTGTTTGGTTCTTCCTATAACAGGAGTGGCAAGTATTTCAGGGGCTTTATATATGCCTATTTCACTGATGACCGGACAGGCAAGCGATTCTTCTATATTCACCCGTACCCTCTGCGCCGTTACTTCGGGAAAACAAAGTATCCGTTTGTAGCCAATGGTGGTTTGCCTGTCGATAAGCTGCCATGCCCCATCGTTCCAATATTCCACGCTAAATACTTTTACACGTTGCCCTAGTGGGATGTATTCCTGAAGAACAATACGATTGAATGTCTGTGCTTTTTTCAGATCAATCTCCACCGATGAGCTCAATTTGCCATCATCGGTAGCCCAGTAGGTATCAAAGTTTCCGTCGGTAAGTTTTTTAACACCATACTTTGACGATTGTCCACGAACCTCTTTAGATGTTAACCTGGCATTCTGGGCCAGATTAACAGTAAAAGTAGCATCGAGCGTCCTGCGCAACTCCATCAGGTGTGCCGAGTCATTCGGATGGATCAATCCGCGACGGTCAGGTGGAACGTTCAGGAGCAGGTTCCCATTACGACCAACGGAACTATAATAAATATCAAGCAGTTTGCCCAATGACTTTACCTTGTCGTTAGTAGACGGACTGAAAAACCATCCCGGACGGATAGATACATCCACCTCGGCGGGTAACCATTCTTTTCCATTCTCGGTACCGGAGGCCAGTATATTACCCGATGCTCCATCAATAGAGTTATCGGAAGTAAAAGTAGCCCAGTTTGTTTCGCCCGCATACCCCTGTTCGTTGCCTACCCAACGAATATTACGGTAGGGACCTCCAAAAATGAGAGCATCGGGCTGTAGCTTATGTACCACATCGCGAAATACTTCCCAGTCATATACCTGTAATTTACCATTTGGTCCTTCGCCATTAGCCCCATCAAACCACTGTTCAAATACCGGTCCGTAATTACTCAGGGCTTCGGTAAGTGTGTTGGCAAACACAGTATTGTATTCATCGGAACCGTAGGTAGGGTGGTTACGGTCCCAAGGTGAAAGATAAACGCCGAATTTCAGACCATACTCTTTACAGGCATCGGACAATTCGCGGAGTATATCACCTTTACCGTCTTTCCAGGCACTTTCACGAACTGTATGTGTGCTGTATTGACTGGGCCACAAACAAAAACCATCATGATGTTTGGCTGTAATGATGATTGCATTCATTCCGGCATCTCTGGCAATACGCGCCCACTGACCACAATCAAGATGCGTAGGACTGAAGACTTTAGGATCTTCATCACCATGCCCCCATTCCTTATCCGTAAAAGTATTAGGCCCAAAATGGATAAACATATAATATTCCATCTGGTGCCACTTTACCTGTAAAGAAGTGGGAACAGCGCCATAAGGAACCGGTGGTTCAGGTGTGTTGCAAGCGGTCAGCAATACGATGATCAGGAAGGTAAATAAAATGGTTGTATTTTTCATGAAGCTTATTTTTTATGTGATCATTTTCTATTGATAAAATTACAAATTCATGTGGTGCGATCAAGCAAAATGCCAGATTTTCAGCAACGATATATACATTTTCATTCTGCGGTGGTCTCTAATACCCGGCTTGTTGTATGATTGTTGGAAAGAACCGGAATACCCACTTCCATCAAATATCCACCAGAATACGTCTGGTTCGGAATCCCCAATTTTCGGGCATTATCCGGCATATTGATTTTTACTATTCTGTACATTTTACCAGATACAAGTCCTTTAAGGTGCACCGACTACAAGGTCATCACATAATGTGGATACATAATGTAGGTAAACAATACAGCTTTGCTTTTATCTTTTGATGCATACATCACTACCTATGCATAAGGCGAACCAATCAATATGTATCCCCGTTAAACACCATATCCTGAAAACGATTAAAATTCCGCAAGGTCTGGCGGCATAAATTAAGTCCACTGTCTGACAAGCTGTTAATCCAGATATCGAAACCGGTTTACACATCATTGCCACATCCAAACGATACTTCAATGGTTGTTAACTCCAGTTGGTAACATATGCTGCCATACTTTTGGCCGGGAAAAATGAGAAAATCCCATTGGTATTATCGCTGGGACAGAATTCTGTAAAATATTTCAAATTTCAAGATTGAAGGTAATTTTTAGTGAATTATTTTCATAACCAGCATATCTAAGATTAAATATTATCGAATCATTCATAATTTTTTTCCATCCATATTATTGTACCAATAATTTTACCGCTTTCCCGTATATTCCCTGTTGCGTAAATATAGAGATCAGATAAATACCGGGAGTAAGATCTATACCATAGAGGGTTAACGTATTTTTACCAAGCTCTATGTTTTGAATGGATGTCAATACGGTACGACTGGTCATATCCATTATTTTAACCGATATAGAACCTGATCTGTCAGAGTAAATATCGAGATGTAAAGTTCCACCCCTTTGAAGCGGGTTCGGATATAAAGCTATACTTTGCATATTTGCAGGAGTAGTTTCTACTCCCGTAGGAATATCAACAACATCAGGTGTGTTTTTATTGATGGTATAACTGAGACTTGAACCGTTATAAGGAGCGACAGGCAGGGTACATACCAGTTCTTTTTTTCCATCGATAGCAGACAAAGAGGTTATTAACCTTACTTCGGCCCGCGACTGCATGGGATCGGCTATATGTACGGTTACTTCTGGCGTACCGACGTTTTTCAACATCAGTACACATCCGGCATCGGCACAGACAGACATAGTATCATTGGCAAATATTGCTTTTGCATAAAAAACCATACCGAAGATATTCAGTCGTTTATGATACACCACCTGTAAGGTATCGGTATTAGCCAATATTTTTATGTCATCAATCGGGTAAGCCGCCATCTCTGCGTCGGTATACTTTTCCGGAGCAATGATGTAAGCATAGCTGTCCGCAACGGGTTTGACTCCGTGGCTGAACCAGAGTTTGAAAACATTTTTAGAAACAGCAGCCGATGATAATGAGGTATTGATGGAGGCCCATGAACCTGACTGTCCTTGATTGGATAAGGTGATTTTTCCCTCACTGGGAAAGAAATAACCTACGCCATTATGAATTACCCAGTCGAGGTTGTTATCGTAAGTATGCGTACCACTGGCAGGAGTGGATACCGATCCGTTTTTCGACACGGTGACCGATCCATTCAGCAGGGATTGGTTCACCGTAGTATTAATACTGTATGTGCCTGTGGATT
>JAISOY010000087.1 GCA_031275285.1 Bacteroidales bacterium
CGGGCGATATTTTTAATGGCGCTTTAGCGGTTGCTTTGGCCGAAAGCCGCTCGTTGATTGAGGCGGTACATTTTGCTTGTAAGGCAGCTGCCATTTCGGTTACACGCATAGGCGCACAATCGTCGGCGCCACGTAGGGAAGAGGTGGATATGTTTAATGAAGTTCATTGCATTAAATGAAATATTGATAAGACAAATCAAAAAATCAAAAAATATGTTTATTGTACACAATTATGGATTAGCAATTATTTTTTGCTTTATTACGATGCTCTGCTGGGGGTCGTGGGGAAATACTCAAAAGTTAGCTGGTAAAACATGGAGATATGAATTGTTTTACTGGGATTACGTTATAGGGATGTTCCTTTTTGCGCTCATTATTGCTTTTACCATGGGCAATGTGGGAAATCAAGGACGTTCTTTCATTCAGGACATGGTACAAGCAAATATGAATAATGTCGGAAGCGCTATTCTTGGTGGAGTTATTTTCAATGTATCCAATATACTGCTTGCCGCATCGGTTTCGCTTGCCGGGATTTCAGTGGCTTTTCCGCTCGGAGTAGGTCTTGCTATGGTAATTGGCGTTATTATAAATTATATGGGTGTGCCAAAGGGAGATCCACTCATTCTTTTCATCGGTGTAGCGCTTGTTGCTGTGGCCATTATTTGTAACGGTGTCGCTTCTGGCAAGGCAGGTAAAAGTTCAGGAAAAAGTAATAACAATCGTAAAGGAATTATACTGGCTATAATAGCGGGTGTGGTCATGGCGTTTTTCTATCGGTTTGTTGCCGCTGCTATGGATCTTAATAATTTTGAAAATCCCGCCCAGGGTATGCTGACACCATATTCTGCCATAGTTGTATTTTCTTTAGGTGTTTTATTAAGCAATTTTATTTTCAACACCTATGCAATGAAATATCCGTTTGTAGGAGCAGCGGTATCTTACAAAGACTATTTTCATGGTAAATTCCCCACCCATCTTATGGGCATACTTGGCGGTGCTATATGGTGTATGGGAACAGCTTTTAGCTATATTGCTGCGGGAAAAGCTGGCGCTGCCGTATCTTATGCATTAGGACAAGGCGCCCCCATGATTGCGGCAATATGGGGTATTTTCATTTGGAAAGAATTTAAAGGCTCCTCAAGCCGTGTTTATGTTTTGTTATCACTTATGTTTTTATTGTTTGTTGTTGGACTTGGGTTAATAGTTTTGGCAGGGGCTAATTAAGATTCATCTAATACTAATAATTAACTTAATCTTTGTACTATATGGAAAGTAAAATAAAAAAAATGAGAAATAAACAGTATTATAGATTTCAATACTGTTTTGGAATGTTATTATTCCTGTTTTTTGGTGTCATTAATGTTACGGCACAGACCATTTCGGGTGTTGTCACCGATAACACTACAGGAGAGCCATTAGTGGGTGTTGTAATTGTAAATAAATTGGACAACAGGCAAAGCGTGTATACCGATAATTATGGTAAATATACTATAAATGTTGCAGCAAATTCAACATTAGTTTTTTCTTATATAGGATATACATCGCAAGAAATTAATGTTGGGGATCAGGTAATAATTAATGTGGCGCTCAGTGAGAATGTTGAATTAATTGATGAAGTAGTTGTTATTGGATATGGATCTATTAAGAAAAAGGACTTAACAGGTGCCGTGTCGGTTATCAAATCTGAGAGCTTGAGAGACCGGTCATCTTCAAATGTTATAAGTTCGTTGAGAGGACTTGCCTCTGGAGTAAAAGTTACTTCCAGCGGATTGCCTGGACAAAGCGCTTTTATAACTATACGCGGCTTGGGAAGTTTGACAAATAATAGTCCTTTGTTTATAATTGATGGGTTAATTGGAAGCTCGGATGTGCATATTAATGTTTCTGATATCGAATCTGTACAAATACTTAAAGATGCATCTTCTGCGGCTATTTATGGCTCGCGTGCAGCAAATGGGGTAGTAATTATTACTACTAAACAAGGACAAAAAGGTCCGTTAAAAGTTGAATTTGATGCAAACCTGACTGTTTCATGGCTGCCTCGTTATGACTTAATGGATGCCGAAACATGGAAGCATTTTGATGATATGGCTTATGATGAAGCTATACTTTCAGGAGTAGCGGGCGTTTTAAGGCGACAAAATCATTATGACGGAAATTCTGATTGGCAAAAAGAAATGTTGCGTACCGGCATACTTCACAATTACAATGTGTCATTTTCGGGAGGAAGCGACTGGGGAAAATATTTCGTTTCATTAAACAGGATGATAGATGAAGGAGCGCTTTACAGTACGGGTTATGACAGATATGCGTTCCGTGTGAATTCAAGCGGCAAAAAAGGTATTTTCTCTTACGGCGAGAATTTCTTCTTTTCGACATCAAACAGAAAAAATTTGAATGGGAATCCCTGGTCTGATTTTATTGCGATTTCGCCAACTATTCCTGTTTATGACGAAACACATCCCGGCGGATATGGCTATGGAGACCCCGACAGAGCAAATAATTACGGACGAAATCTTGTGGCCATGCAAGAATTATTTGTGCAGGATAATCCGGAAAAATTCCTCAGAGGTAATATTTATGGACAAATTTCATTGTTCAATATGGTCTCTGCAAAATTAAACGTATCCTATTCAAGTTATCTTGGCGTTACAAACACATTGCGGAAAAGAGGCAATTGGACTATGGGACAGGGAAGCGATGAGCCGTATATATCATTTGAAAGTTATCGTAGTGATGGCGTTGTGATAGAGCAAACGTATGACTTTAAACATAAATTCGGCAAACACGATATAGATGCTGTTGCCGGTATTAGTTATGATATGTTTAAAAGCAATTCTAACTGGACAACAAAACAAACGCCGTTAACCATAGGTGATAAATATATAGAATCTATAGGATCAGCAACTGGCTCCACTGCGGGCGGTGGGGGATATGAAAAAGCGGCTCTTATTTCTTATTTCGGGCGATTGAACTATTCGTACGATGATCGGTATTTATTACAGGCAACGATGCGTAGAGACGGGACATCACGGTTGCCCCAAAACACACGGTGGGGGACTTTTGCATCTTTTTCTTTGGGATGGAGAATATGCAAAGAAGCATTTTTTAATGTGCCATTTATTAACGATTTGAAGATAAGGGCAAATTACGGAACATTAGGCAGCAGCAACATAGGATACTGGGATTATCAAGAAACCATAAATATAGCTCCGCGTGCCGTATTTGGCTCACCCGAATATCAACTTGTTGGCATGACGCAATCGAGAATATCGAACAACAATCTTGTATGGGAAAAAAATACACAGGCAAACATAGGCTTGGATGCGGGCTTTCTCAATAACAGGCTAAATTTCACTTTCGAATATTTTAATTCTAAAAGTACGGATTTGTTGGTTTATTTGCCGATATTGATGTCTTCTGGAAATGAAGGCGGTAATCCGGCCGTAAATGCAGCAAGTTTGCGCAATACGGGGATAGAAATAGACTTAGGTTGGAAAGATCAAATAGGAAAAGATTTTTCTTATTCGGCATCACTTAATTTTTCAATTACGCGTAATAAAATACTTGATTTAGGCTATGGACGCACTGTATATTATGAGTCATTGTCGAAGGCCGAAATCGGCCAACCACTTGGGATGTTTTATCTTTACAAAATGTTGGGTATTTTCCAGTCCGAAGCAGATGTGCAAAATTACGTTAGTTCACAGGGGAAAATTATTCAACCGAATGCACTTCCCGGCGATATTATATACGATGACTATAATGATGATGGGATAATATCATCTGAAGACAGGCAGATAGTCGGCAATCCTTGGCCTGCTTTTGAAGCCGGCCTCTCGATAAGTGCAATATACAAAAGTTTTGATTTAAGTATAAACGGCTATGGACGTTTTGGCTATGATGTGTGGAATGGCTCGGCGGCAGCAACAGTTGACTTTACCGGAAATCAGAATAATTTTAACGGTATTGTTCCCTGGACACCCGAAAGACCCGTAACCAATTTTCCACGTATTGTATATGGGGACACAAGAAATTCCCGCGGCGATCAGGATCGTTGGCTCGAAGACGGTTCATTCTATAGAATAAGCGAGATATCATTAGGATATACATTGCCGAATCTGATTTGTGCAAAAATTGGTATTGACAATCTACGTTTAGGTGTTACATTGCAAAATTTGATTACGTTTACAAAATATTCGGGATTAGATCCTGAATTTCGCGATTCGGGAATATTTACACTGTCTTCAGATGGCTGTTCATTCCCCAATCCTCGTGCAGTATTATTTTCATTATCGTTCATGTTCTAAAAATATATAACTATGAAAAAGTTTTATTACAGTATAATATTTTTAATGTTTGCCCTGTTATCATGCAGCGAATCGTTGCTCGATATTAACAACGAAAATTCTATTAACAGTGGCGTGTTTTGGAAAACCGAATCTGATATAGAAAGTGGCGTAATAGCCATTTATAACATGTTTTATCGACAAGGGACATGGACCCGTAATATGCACACACAAATGCAAGGGATGTCAGATGATGGTGTTTCATATGCGGGCTGGACCGAATTGAATGAATATACAAAATTTATCTTTACCGATTATAATTTTAGTGAAGTCAATACTAAAATATGGCGAGAGCATTATGTCGCTATTTATCGGGCAAACCAAGTGCTTGACAAAATTGATGATGTGGTGTTTGCCGATGATAATCACAAGCAGGATTTGATAGGACAGGCAAAGTTTTTGCGTGCATTTTACTATTTTTATTTGACCGCATTGTGGGATAATGTTCCCTTAGTGCTTCATATTTCATCGGCAGATGATAAGCCTGAACAAAAAACAGCAGATGAGATTTTCACCCAAATTGAAGAGGATTTGAAGGATGCCTTTTTAAAACTTCCTGCCACACGAGAGACCAACGAGTATGGACGACCAACTAAAGGAGCAGCCTATGGATTACTTGCAAAAACTTATATGCAGCATCATAGATACGCAGATGCAATTACCTGTTTTGAATGGGTGATAGACGGTGAGGGGAAAAACTATTACGATCTTATGCCTGATTATGGTGACAACTTCCGAAATACTACCGAAAACAATAAAGAATCACTCTATGAGATACAATTTTCATTGATGAATAGAGTAGGGTTCGACCAAACCGACAACTATCTTGACCCTAATGCACAGCTTGGCACTCAAATTGAAATGAATCAAGCCCCAAAAGGTTTGGGTTGGAATAATATTGAAGCCCGACGCTGGCTGGTTGATTATTTCAAACGGGAAAAAACAGTCGATAATAAAAATGATATCCGTTTGTTCTATAGTGTATGGTATAATGATGCTGCAACAGATTTTCCGGATAAAAATGCTACTGTATATGGACTTCCATGGAGTTTCGACGCAACGTGGTCAGACCGTGTATTTATTAAAAAATACAGTACGGATGTTTATCCTTTATATTATTGGAACGACAATAATTTTAGAATATTACGATATTCGGATATGTTATTGTTATATGCAGAGGCATTGAATGAAAACAGCGCTACGCCACCTACAAAAGCGGTGGAATGTTTGAATCGTGTTCGTCAACGTGTGAATTTGCCGACAATTCAAAATAGTACATATTATAATGGATCACAAATTATTGGAAATAAAGACACATTTAGAGAACATCTTAAAATTGAACGTGGCTTGGAACTTGCATTGGAATGTGTGCGCTGGATTGATTTGAAACGCTGGGGATTGGATAATCAAACTGTCATAAACGAGTTGAAAAACAGAGATGCTGATTTTAATAATTTCATAGTGGGAAAATCACATTGTATGCCTATTCCCCAGAGTGAAGTAGATAACAATCCAAATCTTTCGCAAAATACAAATTATTAATATTTGTTATAATTATGAGAAACTATTATTTCATGTCAATAGTAATAACAATATCATTGTTTGTTTCTTCGTGCGAAAGGGGAAAGAATAATGAAAAAATTATAACGCCTGAAGTACAATATGAATTCAGTGGCGGGGCTGGGCATTACAACTATGCACCAAGTATTATTCAAGATAAATATGGGATTCGTTATGGTTTTATATGTCAAAATCGCGATCCTTTCAAAATCGTAGATTATGTTTATTTATACAAAGGAATTCCAACAAAAGAAGGATACAAATGGCAATCCGGGACAATGATAATTGAGCCTTCTGAAAGCGGATGGGATAATTGCCACATATGCGACCCGGATGTGAGAGAATTCAAAACGACCTACAACGGTGAGACGTATAACTGGATAATGACCTATTTAGGTGTTGACCAATGGGATTGTAACCACAATCAAATCGGATTAGCAATATCTAAAAATATTGAAGGCCCGTATATAAAATTTGACAAAAATCCGCTGATTACTTATATCGACAGAAGCAAATGGGGCGTCGGGCAAAGTACAACTGTGGTGTTGGATAGTACTGTTATACGCTTGTTTTATTCAAATTCAAATGGCGGATTTACTTATCGCGATATTAAAATAAATAATTTGAACGATATAAAATTTGGTGAAGAAAAGAAAATATCGGGTATGGGTGGGAACAATTATCCTGCGTATTCGCAAAAAAATGTTTATATGGTTTCGGAACGAAGAATAGAAATGGACGAACAAATTCCGACTTGGGTCGGGAATGTGTCGGAATTGACATATATTCCTGTTGACCAAGATTTGAGCACGCCAGGTGATCAGTGGATTAAGATAGGACATGTAGGTCCTGCTAAATCCGGATTCCCACGAAATCATAATCCCGGAATTTTGACGGATACACGAGGATATATGTTAAACGACGATGAACTTATCATGTATTTCACACCTGCGGTAACGGGCGAAGACTGGCTTTGGAGCTACGATTTATATTCTGCATGTTTCGACTTGAAATTTTTTTTTGATAAATAAACTGTTAAATTATGAAAAGAAAGTCATTTATTTTAATAACACTCTTGTCTTTAGGTTTAGTGTCTTACTCAAACAATACACCTAAATATCAAGAAAAAATTAAACTAATATTCGAAACAGATATTGGTAACGATGTGGATGATGCTTTGGCTTTGGATATGATATATAAATACATGGAAGCCGGCAAAGTAGATTTATTGGCTATAATGAGCAATAAAAACAGTAAATACGCTGCTGAATTTACAGATATTATGGCCACATGGTATGGGCATGCCAATGTGCCCATTGGTATTGTAAAAGATGGCGTAGATAGCGAAAGTGATGCCGTTAATTATGCACGTGCTGTTTGTGAAATTACTGTGGATGGTAAACCTGCGTTTGAGCGTACTTTAACCGATTACGAGTCGCTTCCTGAAGCAGTTGTGTTATATCGTAAAATATTGGCTCAACAGCCCAATCATTCTGTAGATATTGTTTCTGTTGGTTTTTCTACGAATATTGTGAAGCTGTTGGATTCGCCGGCTGATGAGTATTCGCCGTTAACAGGAAAAGAACTAATTGCTGCGAAGGTAAAACAACTTGTTATAATGGCTGGAAGTTTTGGTGAGAAGCCTTTGAAAGAATATAACGTTGTAAAAGATATTCCTGCTGCGCAAAAGATATTTTCAGAATGGCCCACATCGGTTGTAGCCACTCCTTTTGAAGTGGGGATTAAAATAGAATATCCTGCGGCGAGTATTGAAAATGATTTGGACTGGGGAGTACTACATCCTATGGTGGAAGCGTATAAAGCCTATCTACCGATGCCCTATGACCGTCCCACATGGGATTTGACAGCGGTACTTTATGCTGCTGAGCCGGATTCGGTTTTCATGAATAAATCTCCGAATGGAATAATTTCGATAGATACCGCGGGATATTCAATCTTTACGGCAGATGGGAGTGGAAAACACATATATCTTGAGGTTAACGATGAGCAGGTAAAAAAAATCAAAGATTACTTTGTGCGATTAATTACTAAAAAACCTTTAAAATACTCGGAACAATGAAAAAATATTTAATGATGTGGATTTTTTGTGGATTGATGGTTTCATGTGGAAAAGAAAAAGAATATAATTACAAACCGGAACCTAAACCCTCAACTCCGGCACAGGGGTATGAATTTGAAAATATTCAGGAAATTTTTGGTTTTTACGGACAGCAACGTTATTCATATTGTCCAAGCATAGTCAAAAAGGATGATGGCTCCATACACGTATTTTTTTGCGGCACGCAAAATATGGTCATGGTTGATAATATTTACCACATACGAATTAATCCTGATGGCAATCAAACACCGGCGAAAATTGTTTTAACTCCGGGCACTTCGGAGAGCTGGGACAATCATCATACCTGTGACCCTTCTGTTATCAAAGGGAATTTTTCTATGAATGAAAACAATTACCAATATGCAATGTTTTATTTAAGCAATATGTATGGGGTTTATTATAACGAAATCGGCGTAGCATTTAGCAACGATTTGGAAGCTAATACCTGGGTAAAATATCCTAATCAGGTTGTTAAAAAAACGTGGTCTTATGATGGGGATCAAGGAACTGGACAAGATTATAAATCATGGGGGGTCGGACAACCTTCAGCAGTTTCGCTTGACAGGCAAGGCCACGTTCTGCTTACATATACAATAGGAGATATTGATGGTACACGAATTGTTTGGGCGGAGATAGATTGCAGTAATATGGATAATTATACAGCGGGAACGGCTTATACAACTATGGTAAATAAAGGTTTATCTAAAATCGATTACACAGGAACAGATGTTACAACGGATTCTGACTTTGCTATAGACCAAATAAACAATAAAATTGTAATCGTTCGCCCAGTACACCCGAATCCA
This sequence comes from Bacteroidales bacterium, assembly GCA_031275285.1. NCBI lineage: Bacteria > Pseudomonadati > Bacteroidota > Bacteroidia > Bacteroidales > Bacteroidales bacterium. Next base: position 8,835 of record JAISOY010000087.1, read on the forward strand.
TCAATTTATCCTACCCATATTGAAGAAGCTGTTGAAGTTGCTTATATGCCCTTAGATGATTTTCTACGTTCTACCGGGGAATGGACTCCGATATTGCGTATTACTCCTGAAATTTCGGGCTATCCGCGAAATCATAATCCGGGAATTGAACGTAATGCCTATGGTGAAATCGAAAATTGGGAAGAGCCAGTAATATATTACACTGTGAGTTTAGCGGCGCCTGATGTAGAGCCATCAGGCACAAAATTTGCAGAATGGACATATCATATTTGGAGAGGAAATGTGGTAAAAAAATAAATTAGTTAAATCTTAAAATTTGAACACTATGAATAAAAAAAATTTCATGATTTGTGCAGCGATTATGCTGCTGGCAGTATGGAGTTGTGAAGACAAAAACAACGCTGAAATTCAAATTCCTTATTTTTCTGTCAGACCATCGGCAATTACGCCGACATCAGGAGCGGGAACTTATGAATTAACAATAAAAGGATATTTGGGATGGACAGCTACCGTAGATGCTTCTTGGTGTACATTAAGCGAAACTACCGGAACGGGTGAAAAAGTTATTACGGTGTCGGTGGAAGCAAATCCGATTATTAGTATGCGTTCGGCTTTTATTACGGTAACGGCTGAAGACATGGTGCGTAAAGTAAAAGTTCTGCAAGATCATATAACATTAGGGCCGGGAGAGGTGTTGATTGATGGCATTATTTGGTCGACAAGAAATGTCGGAAACCCCGGTGAATTTACTGCCGAACCCGATGTGCAAGGGCTGTTGTACCAGTTTAATCGCAAGGTCGGTTATCCTGCTACAGGAGTGGTGAGCCCTGCAAATTGGCCTGCAAGCTATGTAAATGACAACACCGATTGGTTGCCCGAAAACGACCCCTGTCCGGAAGGTTGGCGTGTACCTACCCAAGATGAATTAGTAAATGTATGGACTATTGGCGCGACATGGAGATCTCCTGCTCAAACAGGATTTGCAATAGGTGGAGTAGTAATTGGAATCATCCCTGAAATGGCTGCAGATGCTACAAAAACAGACATGAAAGGAGGAATATTTTTACCGCAAAGTGGTTGGCGTACCGAAACTGGTGCTCTCGATCGCGATTGGCTGTGTGCTGTGTCTTGTGGCACTCAAGATGGCACTCATAATGGAAGAGTTATGCCTCATAGAGATGCCGGAAGTTATAATTGCCCAACTTGCGGCTCTGATAAAGCGTGGGCAGTTGCTGTTCGTTGTGTGAAAGACATTAACTAATATTTTAACACGACTGCTTAATTCCCGCGTGTGTTTTCATCAAAAAAACATACCGGCTCAACACCTCTTCCGTAATGTCGTTCCATGAGCGGGCAATGGTTTTTGATGCGTTTCCTCCAACCTGTTTGACGAGTCCGGGCATTTTGATTAACGTCTGGATGCGTTGTGCCAAGGCTCC
>JAISOY010000088.1 GCA_031275285.1 Bacteroidales bacterium
AAGGTACTGCTTTTTTTTTATCCGCAAACTTTTTTTGAAACTTTTTTTATCTTTTTTCGTAAATCGCTCGCTTTTCTTTATTTAGACTTAAATACCCCGCTCAAAGAACTTGCTTCTCCTAAAAGAGGCCGCAAAGGTAAGTGCTTTTTGTTATCATACAAACTTTTTTTACTTTTTTATTTGTCTTTTTTGTATCCGCTTCACTACCAACCGGAACCCACATCTATAACCAACGTTAACAACGGCCCTAATCCGGTAATTACTCAAAAATGGACAAATAAAAACCTGCAAATAACAAAATCACCATCCCCTCAAACTACTCACATCCTCTAAAAAAGAGTCCGCAAAGATAAATCTTTTAATATACAATACAAATGATTATTTCATTGGTGGCGTAATCTAGAATACTTACTTTTGCATTTGTATGCGTAAGAATCAGTTCATCTAATCTCTTTCCAATATGAAAACAACCAATATTGACCTAGTCTATTTCAGTGCCACATACACTACCAAAAAAGTCGTACAGTTGATTGCCGAACAAATAGGTGGGAAAATAACGAAATACGATATCACACAAGATGCTCCGGATACCGATATTGTGTTGGAGAATCAAAATCTACTGATCGTAGGAATGCCGGTATATGCAGGGCGTATCCCGTCTAAAGCGCTAACCGCAATTAACCGGTTTACATCAAATGGCAATCCTGCGATAGTCGTTTGTGTATATGGAAACCGGGATTATGATGATGCCTTACTCGAGTTGAAGGACATCGTTGAAAAAAATGGTTTCAAAACAGTCTCGGCAGGCGCGTTCATTGCTCAACATTCCATTTTTCCTGCAGTAGGATCGAATCGCCCGGATGGAGATGATATAACGAAAATAAAAGCTTTTGCCGATAAAAGTGCTGAATTGTTAAAAAGCATTACGGACACTTCTTCCTTATCCGGTTTGAAAGTAAAAGGGAACCACCCATATAAAATTCCCGGCGGAATTCCTCTACAGCCTAAAGGAAATAGAAAATGTAATGAATGCGGCACTTGCGTAAAATCATGTCCCATACAGGCAATTCCTCAAAATACCCCTCGAAAAACCATTAAAGAAAAATGTATTTCCTGTGGACGTTGCATTGTTGTATGTCCGCAAAAAGCCCGTCATTTCGGGGGATTACTCTATAAAATAGCCGGGAAAAAATTTATAAAGGCTTATTCTGAACGTAAAGAACCAGAATTGGTATACTGCTCCGTATAATTATTCTCCACCCACCAGGCCAAAAATAAACACCATTAAAATGGCTACCGGAACAACATAACGTATCAGGAAGAAAAAGACCCTTAAATAAGTCATCTTTTTCGTTCCATCGTTGGTCAGTTCCTTCACTGTGATGCGCTTTTTCAGTACCCATCCTACATATATAGAAATAAACAAACCTCCTACCGGAAGAAGAAGATTAGAAGCGGCAAAGTCCATCAGGTCAAAAAAGCTTTTCCCGAAAAGCTGTATTCCGGGTACAAGGCCCAGCGAAAGAGAACACAATATACCCAAAGCAAATACGCACGCAGTAACAGAAACAGTTGCCCATACCCTTTTCATATGCATTTCCTCCACACAAAAAGAAACGACCACTTCAAGCAAGGATATGGAAGAAGTCAGTGCCGCAATGCACAACAAGATGAAAAAGAAAGTTGAAAAGATAGCTCCTCCGGCCATTTGCTGAAATACGTTCGGCAAGGTGATGAATACCAGACCGGGACCGGACTCCGCAGAAATACCAAAAGCTGCAGCAGCAGGAAATATAGCTATCCCTGCCAGTACGGCAATCAACGTGTCTGCTCCTGCAACCATTCCTGCCGAATAAGTCAGATCCTCACTTCGTTTAATATATGATCCGTAAGTGATCAGACACCCCATTCCCAGACTAAGGGAAAAGAAAGCCTGCCCCATCGCCAGTAATATGGAATTACCGGAAAGCTTTGAAAAATCCGGTTTCAGTAAGAACGATAATCCTTCCGATGCGCCCGGTAATGTAACGGAACGTACACACAATATGATCAAAAGAAGCAGTAAAAGCGGCATCAGTATTTTAGAACTCCGTTCTATTCCTTTTTTCACTCCCATAACAACAATTCCCAAAGTCAAAATCAAAAAGAATAACTGGTAAAGAATGGGTTGGTAACCTCCTGATACAAAACTATTGAATGCAGTTTCCGTATCATTGGATAAAGTATTTGTCGCGGAACGAATGATATATTCAATGGTCCATCCGCCAACAGCACTGTAAAAAGAGAGGATAACGAATGCCGCAACGATCCCCATCACTCCGACCAGGTACCAATGCGATTTCGGGGATAATTTTTTAAAAGCCCGGTATGCATTGCTTTGGGCCCTGCGGCCAATACCGAACTCCGCCAACATGATAGGGAGTCCGATCAACACAATACAAATCAGGTACAATAACAAAAAAGCGCCACCTCCATTCTGTCCGCAGACATAAGGAAATCGCCAGACATTCCCCAGGCCAATGGCTGATCCGGCAGCAGCAGCAATGATTCCAAATCGTCCTGAAAAGTTATCCCTTCTGGAGGTCATTAATTTCCTGTTTCAATAAAAGTACTATTACTTTTTAGGAGCAAGCAAAGGGAAAGATACAATATTACCGAATTGGTAAACAGTTTTTTGCCGGCTGACCAATACGTTTTTATCTATTCCTGCAGACACTTCCACTACCTGAGGAATACGGTAATAAACAATATTCGAAGCTTGCTTGCTGGTATTAACAGATGTCGATGATCCGGCCTCTCCTACCCGATACCACACTTCTTTGGCTCCTGCGGTATTTTTATTTACAATACCCGCCCTGTCAGAAAAATAAAACAAAGAGGTAGTCGTGGATGGTTTGTCCGGCAATGCGGAATAAGTATACACATAACGGCTCTCTACTCTGGCTCCGTTAAACAACGACAATAACTGTTCCTCCTGTGCATCAAATGCTTCAAGTACCAGCTTCAGAGCCGCTCCTTCAGGATGATAATCAGTGTTTCCACTCAATACATCCAGGCGCCACTGACGAATACTGAAAATCTGGGTTGCAGCTTCCCTGGCCTGTTCTTCTGCTGTTTTTCCAAGTACTTTACGTTGCAGTACCGGAATTTTCACGAAAGCTGTATCGGTAAGTACCGTTTTATAGATGGTATCAACCTTTTCAGTGACTGTCGGCTGAGTAGCCACACTCATGAACTGCATATCTTCATTGCCTTTTCCCGAATAACTGGCACTGGCCAGAATATTATCACCCGATACATCCAGCAATAAACCTTCTTTGGTAAAGCGCAACAACCGGTCCATATTGCCCGGGTAGTCAATAAATGACACCGTATACAACTGCGCATTGTCGACTTCCTGCTTATCATTGATACGTATACTTCCTATCTGCCAGCTTTCCGCATCTTTCATGGGAACATTCTGTAAACCCAGCATACGGCTGGCGTATTCGGCATACGGTCCTTTTTTTACAATGGTCTTGACCAGTTCCACCTCAAAATATAAACGGGTTTGCGGAAGACCATACACCAATGCGCTATGGCCTGAAGATTCCGAACCCTTATACGGGGATATGGTGGTTTCGTTTTTTGTGGTAGCACAAGAGGCCATCAATAAAACGACAGCAGCTAAAAAAGAATATCTTTTCATATGTTACATATTTAGTTTTTACGGTCATTTGGAATAAAAAGTATTCCGTCTGTGATTAAATATCCTACAATAATAATCATTTTTATGTGAAAGAACGGATCAATCAGCGAAATATTTTCATTCTTTAAAATTTCCGGCTGGTGTTATTCCTCTTATGGCTTCACCTAAAAAATCCACAATATCACTAGCTATCATTGACCAATCACCGTTTTCCCGGGCAGCCATATCGCCTGCAGTACCATGTATCCAGACACCTGCACATGCAGCACGGACCGGAGTCCCTCCCTGCGCCAGTAGGGAAACTATGATTCCTGTCAGCACATCACCACTTCCACCTGTAGCCATGCCCGGATTACCTGTTGTATTGAAAAAACAATGACCTTCCGGAGTTGTAATGGTTGTATAAGCCCCTTTCAATACTACAATGATCTGATATTTCCGGGCCATCTCCAATTGCTTCAGATATCGTTCGTATCCGCTCCCTGAGTTTCCGGCAAGACGGTCAAATTCTTTCGGATGCGGCGTGATAATACATCCCTGAGGCAACAGATCCAGGCCATTTTCATGTTGGGATAAAATATTCAAGGCATCAGCATCGAATACTAGTTTGTTTCTGATCGCAGAAGACCTGATTTTTTCCAGGTAGGTAATCAGAGCCTGGCGGGTTTCCTCATCCTGGCCTATTCCGGGACCAATGGCCATTGCAGAATAAATATCCACATCAGGGATACAGGATAATGCTTCAGGATGAGCATCTGTGGATACCAATGCTTCAGGAACGGATAACTGAATAATAAATCCCTCTTTTCCCGGCACATGAGCTGTTACCAGTCCTACCCCGCTTCGAAGGCAAGCCCTGACAGATAAAACAGCTGCTCCCATCATGGAATGACGACCTGCAACAATACATGCATGACCGTAATCCCCTTTGTGTGAAAATCTCTTCCGGGGAACCACCCATGAGGCAATATCGGATGCCTGTAAAACATAGTTTTTTGATGCCTGTTGTCCGATAATATCAGGAAGCAAACCGATATCAAGCACTTCCCATTTCCCCAAATAGCTATCGTTTTCCGAGAAGAAAAAGGATAATTTCGGTTGCTGGAAAGTCAATGTATGGTCTGCCCGGATAATATTTTCCGGATGGTTGTTCCGGTTATCCTCACAAAATAATCCTGAAGGGATATCGATAGATACGACCTTCGATGCTGTATGATTGATATGATCGACAATCCGGGCGGCCAGCCCGTCCAATGGCCTTGAAAGGCCCACACCGAATAATGCATCGATCACCAGAAAGCCGGCTGTGATCTCCGGCATCCGGTCCATGGTAAGTACCTCAGGTCGTATTCCTCGTAAACGTCCGAAATTTACAGCTGCATCCTCCGATATCCGGGAAGGCTCCGTCAGCAGATACACCCTAACCTGGTATTTTCGCTGATAAAGTTGCCGTGCAATAGCAAGACCATCCCCGCCATTATTGCCGGGACCTGCAAATACGACTATCTTCCATTGACGGTCGAAATTCCTTGTAATCCAATCGGTACAAGCCAAAGCTGCCCGTTCCATCAGATCAACAGACGTTACAGGCTCATGTTCAATGGTGTACCCATCAATGGTTTTTATTTCTTGTGCTGATAATATCTTCATCAAAGAATATTCAATTTCAAAAGACTAAATTAATTCAAATTCCCTGAAATTAAAACCTTCAGGTATTTTTTTATCTTTTTATCGATGGTTGGACAACGACAGGTTACCAGATATTTAATTCATTTTCATGTATCAAACTACCCAAGAAACAATCATAAGCACTCAGTGCTATTTATTATTTTCTTAAGTCGCATTGACCAAGTTGACTACGTTCAGAAAGTATAACATTAATTGTTTCATATTACATATATGCTTTCCTGTTTATATTTTTTGTTGAAAATTTCCATAATAATTTTATCTTTGTTGTACCATATAGGAACGACAGAAAACGTCTCTTTCTTTTATAGATAGAAAATAAATCACAGATATTTACTTATAAAAACAATACAAATGAAAACTGTAAGAATACAAAAATCCGGTTCATTCGAACAATTAAAAGTGGAAGATATCCCTGTTCCAGAAATCAATGATGACCAGGTATTGGTGAAAGTATACGCCGCCAGTGTAAATCATCTGGACATGTTGAAAGCATCGGGTGGAATCCCGGTAAAGTATCCGTGGATTCCCGGCCATGATTTTTCGGGTATTATTGAGAAAGTAGGAAAAAACGTGTTTTCCCTGCGGGTGGGAGAACCTGTTTACGGCAACTGCCCGGGTGGATCATATGCCGAATACCTTGCTGCCGATATCAATAAAGTGGTCATGAAGCCGGACAACCTGTCTTTTCCGGAAGCAGCCTCTGTACCTCATGTCGCAGAAACGGCATGGCAGGCGATACACCAACACGGACAGTTACGTAAAGGACAAAAAGTATTGATCCATGCAGCCGCAGGAGGTGTAGGTGCCTTTGCCGTACAATTCGCACGCATTATCGGTGCTACCATATACGGCACTGCCTCAGGGAAGGATATTGAATATGTAAAGTCATTGGGCGCAGATCAGGTGATTGATTTTAAAACCGCAGATTTCACCAGGGAATTTAAAGATATGGATCTTGTATTGTCCCTGGTAAGAGGCGATACGGAAGAAAAATCCTATACAGTACTGAAAGATGGTGGCCGCCTGGTGAGTACCGTCGGCATTGCTCATGAAGAAATAGCTAAAAAACATAACATTACGGCCATTGGTATGGTCATTCAACAATCGGCACAGGATCTCGAAGAGATCACAACGCTCATTAAAGACGGAAAGGTAAGAACCGATATTGCCCTAACCTACCCGTTGGATGAAGCCGCAACAAGCTGGAAGGTGTTATCAGGCGATCCTTCTTCTCCTAAAATCAGCCATGGAAAAATAGTACTGGAGATAGTCAGGATAAAAGAGTAAAGTTGTTTATTCATCACATTATCTTGAAATTTGAGTGGTCCGGGTTTTATGGAGACCTTGTTATCTTAAAATAAATTAGTATGAAATATCCATGAACAATACTGTTCACCCAACGTAATGAACAAAATTGGATATTACATGTGACCATTAAAAATTAAATTTTATTCACATGAAATTTATAACATCTGAAAAACTAACAATCGTGGGTGCTGCGGGCATGATAGGTTCTAATATGGCCCAATCAGCTATTCTCATGGGATTATCCTCTGATATATGCCTGTATGATACTTACACCAAAGGCCTGGAAGGAGTGGCTGAAGAGTTACTGCAATGCGGTTTTAAAGGCGTAAATATTACTTATACGGATGATATCAAAAAAGCCCTGCAGGGAAGCAAATACATTGTTACATCCGGCGGTGCTGCACGCAAAGAAGGAATGACACGTGAAGACCTTCTGAGAGGGAATGCTGAAATAGCCATCCAATTCGGTAAAGATGTGAAAAATTATTGCCCGGATGTAAAACACATTGTTGTTATTTTTAATCCTGCCGATATCACGGGTCTGTTGGTTTTATTGTATTCCGGATTACAACCATCGCAGGTAAGCACGCTCGCGGCCCTGGACAGTACGAGATTACGGAATGAACTGGCCAAACATTTCCGGATCGACCCGGATAAAATAGAAAACTGCAGGACCTATGGCGGACATGGTGAACAAATGGCTGTATTTTCGTCCACCACAACCGTCGATGGTAAATTATTGAATGAATTGATCGGAACCCCATCCCTTACAAAGGAACAATGGGAAGCGATCAAACAGAAAGTAATCCAGGGTGGGAAAACGATATTGGAACTCAGGGGACGGACTTCTTTCCAAAGTCCCTCATATTTATCCCTGGAAATGATCCGCGCCATAATGGGTGGAGAAAGTTTTGAATGGCCTGTCGGCACTTATGTGTCAAATAACGAATTTGATCATATCATGATGGCGATGGAAACCACATTAAATAAAAACGGAATTTCTTATAAGACAGTAAAAGGTACAAAAGAAGAACACGAAGAATTAAAAAAGAGTTATTCACACCTTTGTAACCTGAGGGATGAACTTATCGGATCTTCCATTGTTCCTCCTGTATCCGAATGGAGATCCATTAATCCAAACCTGTAAGAACAATACTGAACAAGCCCGGAATTCCGGGCTTATTTATTTATACTTAAACTTTACACTTCTATTGAAATTACTCATATTAAAAATAGTATATCTGTTGAAATTAAAATAACAGACCGTATGTAACAATTTCTACTGAATGACGTCTACCAAAAAACATCCGGACAATTTGGCCGGAACATATGTTTGAATATTTCTATTTTTATAATCAATAATGATGAAAAAATATATTCGTCTTTTCTCTCTTTTATTTATACTTTTATTATCTTACCATACCACGGCACAAGAGAGGATGCGACACCCCGACTCCGTTATATTCTCCAGGGAGCAACTAAGGGAAGATGCCAGGTTTATATTCAAAACCTTTGCGGAAGTACATCCTAATATTTATGCTTTATCTTCTTTTGAAGAACTGGAAAGAGCAAAGCGACTGATATTGAATCAAATAAACCGACCCATGAACCATCGCGAGTTCAATTCCATTATGGCGCGTCTAAATCACCTGCTGGATGGGCATACGTCAATCCCACTATTGATGTTCCGAGGCGAATCAGGTGATAGCCTACTTGCATTTCTTGATTCGGGAGGTAAACTATTCCCGGATGTACGTATTGAAGACAACAAAATATTCCTTAAGGAAAAATATGACGGATGGGAGGTAATGGCGATAAACAATATACCTGCCGAGAAAATCATGCAGGAAATGATCCCTTATTATTCCCTTGAATTTCCACCTTATGCATGGTTCAGATATGAGTTGGACCTGAACTATTATTTATTTCATGTCTTCCATATTAAAAGTCCTTTTAATGTTGATATAAAAAACAAAAAAGGAAAAGTAGAAAAGATCATATTACCCGGAATTGAATATGATAAAAAAAAGCATCAGAATCCTCCTTATCAATATTATATATATCCTGATGAAAGTATTGCATTACTGGAACTCAATACCTGTTCCATGTCGGAGAAAGTAATGAACGAATATTTTCAGTCGCTCCCTCCTTTTTTCGATTCCATTCAAAAAGCAGATATCCGGCATCTGTTCATAGATGTCAGTCGCAATAGCGGTGGCGGGGAAGATATATGGATGGAAATATTTAAATACATACAACATAAAGTAATAAACCTGACATCGGAAAATGCGACCAGGATGTCCCAACAGTATATCGACCGGATGAAAGATTATTACGGTTCTTTTGAGGCCAATGTAACACAACCGGGCGAGGTTTACATATCCCCGTTGACAAAAGATTTTCTCATAGACAAGCAACATTCCGGGTTCTACGGGAACCTTTATATCATACAGGGAATAAGAACCTACTCTGCCGGAAACGGATTATGCCAGATCGTAGCCCAGAATGACCTGGGAAAACTGATCGGAAATACCACAGGACAACCCGGAAAATGTTACATTTATTCATTACCCTTCAATACGCCAAACACCAAAACACTTTTCCACTGCTCTACCAGATATAGCAACAGGCCATTGGAGCGTCCGGGTATTACAGTTACCCCCGACCTCTACTGGCCTGTTGACAGAAGGGATTTTTTCCCTGTGAAAGAATTACAGGAAATGATCAAAAAACTGGAAAAATCCGCTTCTAAGTAAAACAATATCTGTCACCGTCCGCTGTCCCATTGTCTTAATTCCAGTACTGCCAGCCAGTAATCACGCTCGGCCTGCAGGATATTATCCTTGGCTTCGTAATAAATGGAAAGTTCGACAATATAATCCGTCAGGGATATTTTCCCGAGTTCAAGCGACTTTACCATCAGTTCCGCGCTGTTGGACGATTGCAGTACATCACGGTAATCCACCAGCATACTCTGCAGGCTGTACGCTTTATTGTACTGTGTCTTCAATGAATTATAGAACTGAAGGCGGGTATCGGTCTCGATATTCTTCCATGCTTCCGTTTGTACTTTGGCCTGTTTGATGGTATTTTTATTTTCCCACAGGGGAATGCTCACCCCTACGGTAAATCCCTGCATGGTAACATCCGCCACCGTTTCATTGGTATATCCTGCCGAAAATTTCGGCAAGCTCAGCGCCCTGCTTAGTTTTATCCTGTTCTTGCTGACTTCGATCTCCTTGGCGATCGATTTCAGGTTCGGATTGTTTTCCTGCGCCTGTTCGTACCACTCTTCAAAATCCTGTGGCAACAGATATTCCGGATAAATAATCGCGGAAGGGATTTCTTTTCCCCCGTTCAACCGCTGCAGTTCCGACAACAAAGCCGTACGTTCGATTTCGTTCGCTTCTGCGGCTTTCCGGGCATTCAACAGGTTCAGCTGTGATTTGTTACGTTCCAGGATATCTATATTTCCCATGGTAAATAACTCCTGGTACGTACGGGACATTCTTTCTGCATGCTGTAACCTAAGATCCAGTTCTTCTTTCAGGCTGTTCCTGTAGATCAGTTCCACACACAACGCACCTGTCTGCAACAGGAGATCCTTCCTGCTACTCTCGTAACCGTAATCGGCAATCAGGTTACTTCCGCCGGCTACCCTTGAACGGTATGCATAGGCCGTGGGAAAGTCAAACGATTGTACGGCATTGATATTGTACCGGTTCCCTTCCGAAGTAGGCCTCCCCCACATATAGGCGAAGTCGAATTCCGGATTGGCCAGGTAAATTCCCGTTTTGTTTTCCAGCTTCTGCGCTTCGGCCTGTTGCCTTAGCGCCTGCAAGGTAGTGCTGTTCGCTTCTATCTGCCGCAATACAGAATCCAGCGGATATTGCGCTTTGATCCCCTGCAGGACAAAGCCGAACACACAACATATAATGATGATTTTATTTTTCATTTGAATAAAATTTATTTTTTGAAGTTCAAAGTTCCGAATTCAATATTCAAGATTGCCTACGGCAGAAACGATGATTGATGAACTACAAATTTTTGAATTTTGAACTTTGAATTTTGAACATTATAATGTTCTAACTTTCCGGTTCTTCGTTTTCAACGATCTGTTTTTTTGCCTCTTTATGTCCGATCCACGAATATACCAGCGGTATGACGAACATATTTAACAGTGTTGAAGTGATCAACCCACCCAAAATTACCTGTGCCATGGGGCTTTGTATCTCATTGCCCGGAAGACTGCCGTTAACAGCCAGCGGTATCAATGCCAATGCCGAAGACAAAGCGGTCATTAAAATGGGATTCAACCTGTCCAGAGACCCCTGAATGATGGCTTCATACCTTGATACGCCCGAAGCTGTCAGATCATTATAGCGTGTGACCAATAGCATCCCGTTACGTGTGGCGATCCCGAAAAGTGAGATAAATCCGATAATAGCCGGAATACTGACAATCCCGGATGTAATCCAGATCATGAATACCCCACCGATCAATGCCAGTGGAAGGTTCAACAGAATCACTGCAGATTGCCGGGTATCACGAAATTCATTATACAGCAACAGGAAGATCAGCAATATGGCAAATATAGAAGTGGCATACAGGGTTCGGGAAGCCGCCTTCTCGCTCTCGAACTGCCCACCGTACTCGACATAATAGCCTTCCGGGAGCTGTACTTCGTTTTCTACGGCTTCCTGTATATGGTCCGCTGCACCGCGAAGGTCGCCGCCGACGATATTGGCAGAAATGACGATCTTCCGCTTCACTCCTTCCCTATTGATATCATTGGGTCCGGATGACGAAACGATATCGGCGATGTATTCCAGCGGAACCATACGTCCACCGGCATCCACCGGCAATTCCCGGATCTTTTTCATCCGATCGATCTCATCGGTATCCACCTTAACGGTCAGGTCGAACGAACGATCGTTTTCATAAACCTGCGACACCACCTCTCCGGCCAGCATCACCTGCACCATTTGCGAGAACTGGGGCAGTGTAATGCCGTAACGGGCCAGTATTTCTCTTTTAGGAATGATTTTCAGCTGCGCACGTTCGATCTGTTGTTCCACATTCAGGTCGGCAATCCCTTCAATACCCTGTGCGGCAGATTTTATCCGGTTGGCATAGGAGTACAGGTGATTCAGGTCAGGCCCGAAAAGCTTGATGGCTATATTGGCCCGTGTCCCCGACATCATATGGTCGATACGGTGGGTAATCGGTTGGCCGATCTCGATATTGATCCCCGGAATGGTCAGCAGCTTCTCCCGAATTTCTGCCATTACTTCTTCCTTGCTCCGCTTGCCCAGTTCAAACGGACATTCCATTTCCGATACGTTTCCGCCGAAAGAGTGTTCATCGAGTTCGGCACGTCCGGTTTTCCTGACAATCGTCTGTATCTCCGGAACGGTCATGATCAGTTGCTCCGCCTGTCGTCCCAGCTTGTCGGACTCATAGATATCGATACCAGGAACGGTAGAGATCACAATGGTAAAAGAACCTTCGTTAAAGGGAGGTAAAAATCCCCGGCCAAAAGAGAAGAAGGTGAGTATAGCCGCTACCAGCAGGACAAGCGTACTGCCGACCACGATCTTTTTATGGTTCAATGACCATACCAGCGCCCTCCGGTATACTTTTTTCAGAGTACGGGCCACGATCGGTTCCCTTCCGGTTTTGTTTTTGGATTCTTTCCCGAGCAGATAGCTGCACAATACCGGAGTCAACGTCAAAGCCACCACAGTGGAAGCACACAACGATACGAGAAAGGTAATACCCAGCGGACGCAACATACGGCCTTCCATCCCGCTAAGGAAAAACAGGGGAAGGAAGCTGGCCATGATGATCAGCGTGGAGTTCAGGATAGGCATACGTACTTCTTTGGATGCATCGAAGACCACCTGTATCACGCTTTTTCGCTCTTCTTCCGCCTTCATCCGGTTCTCCCGGAGCCGCTTATACACATTCTCCACATCCACAATGGCATCGTCTACCAGCGAACCAATGGCAATGGCCATACCGCCAAGACTCATCGTGTTGATGGTCATGCCGAATATTTTTAATGTGAGGATAGCTACCAGCAGGGACAAAGGAATAGCCACCAATGAGATAACAGTGGTACGTATATTCATCAGGAAGAGGAACAACACGATCACCACGAAAATGCTACCTTCCAGCAGCGCGTCCTGTACATTGCTGATGGAACTGTTGATAAAACGTGACTGGCGGAACGAATCCGTGGAAATATGTACATCGCCGGGAACGGATTTCTGCAGGTCCGCCAGAGCAACATCCAGCTTTTCCGTCAGATCGATGGTTCCGGTATTGGGTTGTTTGGTTACAGTCAGCAATACTGCGGGATGAGCACGCTCCGAAGCAATACCGATTTGCGGCTTTTTATTGCCGACCTGTACCCGGGCAATATCTTCCAGCAGAACAGGCATATCGTTGACTGTTTTCACCAGCGCTTTCCCCATCAGTGAGGTATTGTTGGTGGACAACATCCCCCGCACAATATATTCATTGCCGGATTCATATAGTACGCTTCCGGTAGAATTGCGGTTCATTTCATCCACCGCTTCACGGACCTCGGTTAATGTGACCCCGTAATGTTTCATCCGGGCCGGATCGAGCAGTATCTGGTATTCCTTGATATCTCCTCCCAGTACGGTCACCTGTGCCACGCCCGCGATCGAAAGCAGGCGGGGACGTATATTCCAGTCGGCTATAGTACGTAATTCCTGTAAAGAAGTGGTATCGGAGGTAAGCCCGACGATCATCACCTCTCCCAGTATGGATGTCTGCGGCCCTAAAGTAGGACTTCCGACATAATCAGGTAAGGATTCACTCACAACAGACAGTTTTTCGGAAACTATCTGCCGGGCACGGTAAATGTCCGTTCCCCAGTCGAATTCGACCCACACTACGGAAAATCCGGTAGTAGAGGCAGAGCGCACGCGACGGACATCTGTCGCTCCGTTTACTGCCGTTTCAATAGGAAATGTAACAATGCGCTCCACTTCTTCGGGAGCCATTCCTTGTGCTTCGGTCATCACCACCACAGTAGGCGCATTCAGGTCGGGAAAAACATCCACTTCCATATCGACTGCGGTATAGATACCTGCCATGAACAGCAGTACAGCGCAGACCAGCACCAGAAGCCTGTTGTTCAGTGAAAAATGTATGATTTTATTTAACATATTCTTTGAATTGAAGTTAACTCCGTTGAGTTTGTAAACTCAATGGAAAACGGATCATTGAGAATAAAACCAGATCATTCTCAATTCTTCATTATCCATTCTCCATTTATTTTAATGGCTGTGACTATGTTCGGGTAAGGAAGAGGCGTTGCTTGCCAGTTTCACATGCAAGGCACCCTGCGTTACGATACGGTCTCCGGGATGTATTCCGGACAATATCCGGACATCCTGCCCGTTGTCATCCCCAATTTTCACCTCCTGCTTTTTATAGGCATCCGCACTGATCTGTTCGAAAACAAAGTACAATCCCTGGTCCTCGATCACCGCACCCAGCGGAAGCGTCAACACATTGTCGGTTTTCGCCGTCAGCAGGTAGACTTCGACAAAGGCGCCGGGAACAAAAGTACCGACATTGTCGAATTCAAATACGACCGGAATATAGAATGAAGCAGCATTTGCCGATTTCCCGAAGGAAACCAGACGCCCTTTCAGGTCTTCTAAACGGTATAGTTGATTATCGTAAGGTGTTTTGAAATTAGCCGATATGACTGCCGGGAGCTGTGCATAATATTTTTCCGACACATCGGCCCTGAGGTACAATTTCTGGTTTTGCGATACGGTCAGCAGCGGCTGTCCGGTAGTGACGTATTCGCCCTCATTAACCAGCCGGTTCTTGATGTATCCGCCGGTAGATGACGAGGCACTGGTTCCTTTTCCTGTCTGGCTTTTGGACAGCGCATCATAAGTCACTTTGGTGGTTTCGAAATTCAGGTGCGCCTGTTCGAATTCCGCCTGAGATATCAATGTATCCTTCACTAAGGAAACAGCACGGCGGTATTCTTTTTCGGCAGTCTCATAGGCCAGTTTAGCTTTGACTACCGGATCACCTTCCGCTATGTTTTGCGACGAAATACTCAGCAGGGATTCGCCTTTTTTAACAGAAGCGCCTTCGGACAAGGGCCTGGAAAATGATACGATCCCGCTTACGGGCGCTACGACAGTGGTTTCGTCACCCTGTGCTGCCTGTACCTGTCCGCTGGTCTTGATGATCATGCTGAATGTTCCCGGTTGTACCTGTTGGGAAAGGACACCCAGCTTCTTAGCCTGTTCTGGTTCAATCACGATTTCGTCCGCTGCATGTTCATGTCCACCTGCGGTAGCAGCGTGGTTATGGCCGTCATGACTGTGGTCATGGTTCCCGTCGCATTCATGATTATCGTCATGTTTGTGCTCTGCATCATGCTGATGGTCGTGATCATGATCGTGGTTTCCGTCACATTCCTCTCCGTCATGGTGTTGGTGTGCCGTCTGGACCTGTTCGGTTTTTCCATGATCGTGGTCATGATCATGGTCGCAGCCTTCATGGTTGTGGGATGATTGTCTGTTGTTACAGGCTGTAAATAACATCGACAGACATATAATATAACTGATAAACTTCATTTTTGTTGATATTTAAATATGAAATAACCGCTACCACATTTATAACATGGCAGCCTATCACAAACAAACCGTATAAACGGTTTTATTTCATATCAACAAACAGGAGGAGCGCGTAAGCCTAAAACACAGCTTACAAATTCTTGCAGGTAGGTTTCTTTAAAAGGTGTCTGCCTGAACGGCAAGCCTTTCTGTATAAAAAGCGGTTCTTCGTAAAGATCGAAAAGAACGGTTAGTTGCGGATAGTCATTGTCGTTACCCGTACAACATCCGCAACGTATATCGTGCTTGTGGTCTTCCACATGAGTGAGCACCCAATCGGATATCCTGCAACAATCGGTTCCGGCAGAAGTATCATCTTCCGTTTCTTCGGCATCATGATGACAGGTTGCATCACAATTGTCGTGGCGTTCAATATGGGAAAGGGAAAAACAGATGATCTCACCGTGATGGTGATGAGGCACGACCGTAAAAGTCAACAAAACCGCGTTGACCAATAATGTCAATAATATGTTCGTGCTGTTTTTTAACATCAATGCCTCTGTTTTATGACTACAAAAATACGAAAAAAGCTGAATATGAAACACACCGACGGAAAAATAATCAGCTGTATACAGAAAACAATTTCGATTAAATCATTTTTCTTTGCCTTTCGCCTGAGCATACAATATAGTGATCAGCCAGCTCTGATATGCCATTAAAAATAAAAATGCCAACATACTCAGGAATCCCCGGATATACCTATTCAGATCCGCAAGATTTGTAGCACTCCGCCTAACAGTGCCTCTCCAGTCATCTAAAACAAGGACTTCTCCGAAAAGATTTCCCAACCAGGTGCAACCAATCAATTTAACACCCGCGACACTCCCGCCTTTAACATTCCAACTTTATAAACTTTTCTACTTTCTAACTTTATCAACTTTCCACTCCCCCACTCTCCTACTTCCTGCAAAAACAACCCGTCACATGATCATCCACATAGCCGACGGCCTGCAGATAGGCATAGCAAATGGTGGTTCCGAAAAATTTAAAACCCCGTTTTTTCATATCCTTGCTGATGGCATCGGAAACAGGTGTGGAAGCAGGTATATCCTTTAAATCTTTAAAATGGTTAATAATAGGTTTTCCATCGGGGAGAAAACCCTTCAGATAGTTCTGAAAGCTGCCAAATTCTTTTTGCACTTCCATAAAATGAACGGCATTGGAAATAGTAGACCTTATTTTCAAGCGATTCCGGATAATTCCGGATTCAGGTTGCAACAAACGTTCTACATCGGTGTCGGTAAATTGCGCCACTTTCCTGACGTCAAAACCGGCAAATGCCTTCCGGTACATCTCCCGTTTACGAAGGATGGTGATCCAACTCAGTCCGGCCTGCGCGCTTTCCAGCACCAGGAACTCGAACAGGGTATCATCGTCGGTCACTTCCTTTCCCCATTCCTCATCGTGGTATTTAATATACAGCGGATCACTACCGCACCATTTGCAACGTTGTTTTTGATCGTTCATTGTTTTACTTTTTGACAAAGATAAAAATTGTTTACCGTAATCTGACGAACAAATATAATCAAATGTCATTCAAACAAATACAACACCCGACGACCAATATCTATCTTTTTCATCAGAAAATGATAGGCAGAATCAAATTATTTTGTACTTTTGTGCCGGGTAAGTCCTATACGACCAGCTCCTGTTGAACTCCCCCAGGACCGGAAGGTAGCAAGGGTAAACGGTTGTAGCGGTGCGATATAGTCAGCTTACCCTTTTTTATTTCCCTTAACTTTCCACCGGACACTTCATGAATCTACAATTACATAAATAACAATTATGCATATGAGAATGCATAAAATTAAATTATGCAGACTAAGCTGCATATTATAAAAAGAAGTATATTTGCCGGAAGTTATCTGTACAGGCATGAAAAAAGCAGCGATCATTACAGGAGATATCGTCCATTCGAGGAATATAGATAAGACATACCGTGAAGAACTGATCCGGGTACTGAAAGATGCATATCCGGAGGTAGACCGGAAATTATGTGGCAACCGACAGGGGGAAGCACTTGAGTTTTTCCGCGGTGATAGTTTCCAGGCCAGGGTTTCCTGTCCGGAATACGCCCTTCGTATGAGTTTTATCATCCGTGCAAAAATCAGGAGCATGACCGTTATGAAAGGGCACACAGCTCGGTTGTCTTCGATATGGGACGCCCGGATTGCAGTGGGATACGACGATGTGAGTTTTATCTCCCGGAATATCTCGGAATCGGATGGGGCCGCTTTCGTCCTTTCGGGTAATGCCCTGGACGGAATGAAAAATAAGGATGAACGCATCAGGGCGGAAACCTTCGACAAACGTTTCAATGAGGAATTCCGCATACAGCTGTTGCTGGCCGACACGATCGTAAAACGGTGGACCGTCGCCCAGTCGGCAGCGGCTTTTCATTACCTGTCGGAATACGAAAAAACACAAACCGAACTGTCCGGGATGATGGGTATCACGCAATCGTCCTTCAGCAGAAGGATGCAATCGGGAAATATCGAATGTATCCACCTGCTGTGCCAACGTTTCGAAACTTTAATCCCACAACTGTCATGAACCTGATGAATCTGCTCTGGTTACTGGTAGCGGCGCATGTGATCGCCGACTTCTTCCTGCAGACCAACCGCGATGTCAAAGAGCGGGATGACAAAAAGATCCGTTCGTTTTCCTTATATTACCACACGTTCAGCGCCGGAGTGCTGAGTTACCTGGCTTTCATGCTCTGCGGAATCTATACCGAATGGCTTATTCCGCTTATCATTGCTGGTTCCCATTTCCTGATCGACCTGGGTAAGACTTATTGTAAAAGAAACATACTTCCGCTTTTCCTGACCGACCAGTTCCTGCACCTGCTGGTGATCCTGCTGTGCTGGCTCGGCTATACCGGACAGTGGGAAGCCTTTGCTTCGCTGACGGCATCGATTTTTTCCCATTACAGGATCATCGCTATTACCGTGGCGTACCTGATCATCACCAAACCGGTGTCGGTAGTAGTGGGGCTTGTGGTCAGCCGCTGGGAACATGCGATCAGGACAAACAGCGCCGATGAGGCCAAAGGGCTGGAAAAAGCGGGTGAATGGATCGGTTACCTGGAACGCATCCTCATCCTGACCTTTATCCTGATGTCCTACTACGAAGGAATCGGGTTCCTGTTTGCCGCGAAATCCATTTTCCGCTTCGGCGAACTGACCAAATCGAAGGAACGGGCGCTCACCGAATATATCCTGGTAGGTACCCTGCTGAGTTTCACCCTGGCGATCGCTACCGGCGTCCTGCTGCAAATCCTGATCTGACCATGCCTTCCGTAGAACAGCTTCGAATCACCGATTATACCTATGATCTTCCCGACGAACGGATCGCCAGGTATCCGCTGACGGAACGCGACCGTTCCAAACTGCTGGTATACCGCAACGGAAAGATCAGCGAAGATATCTTTACCCGCTTGACCGACTACATCGCTCCCGGCGATATGCTGGTGTTCAACAATACCCGCGTGATCCGGGCACGTATAGAAATGGAAAAGGAAACAGGCGCCCGCATCGAGATCTTCTGCCTCGAGCCGCATGATCCACCGGACTACCAACTATCTTTTTCCCAGCAGAAAAGCGTGGTGTGGAAATGTCTGGTGGGTAACCTGAAAAAATGGAAATCAGGCCCCCTGAAAAGGGAAGTGTCGCTGAATGGCCAAACAATAGAGTTACAGGCGGAACGAACCGGGGGCACCAGCCGGTACCAGCTGATCCGCTTCGACTGGACCGGAGGGATCGATTTCGGCACTTTACTGGATGCTTTCGGGCATACTCCTATCCCACCCTACCTGAACCGCGACACCGAAGAAATAGATGAAACGCGTTACCAGACAGTGTATTCAAAACATAAGGGATCGGTGGCAGCTCCTACGGCCGGACTGCACTTCACCCCGGAGATCATGCAACGGCTCAGGGAAAAAGAAGCACAACTGGAAGAGATCACCTTACATGTAGGGGCTGGAACCTTCCGTCCGGTACAACAGGACGAAGTGAGCGAACACGAGATGCATACCGAATTTTTCTCCGTTCCTATCGGTTTTCTGCGCCGTTTGCTGGACAATAAAGGAGTATTGACCGCAGTGGGAACGACTTCGTTAAGAGCGCTGGAAAGTACCTACTGGCTGGGGGTAAAACTCATGCAGCCTGCAGCGGATATCCGCAGGATGAAACTGGAACAGTGGGAAGCCTACGATCTGCCGCAAAACATCAGTTTAAACGATGCCTTATCCTCGCTGATCACAGCAATGGAAGCCAACGGCATAAATACGCTATATGCTTCCACCCGGATCATGATCGTTCCGGGATATACCTTCCGGGTCTGCCAAAGGCTGATCACCAACTTCCACCAACCCCAAAGCACACTGCTGCTATTAGTGAGCGCTTTTACAGGCGAACATTGGAAAGATATCTACCAATATGCACTGGAACATGATTTTCGCTTTCTAAGCTATGGGGATAGCTCGCTGCTGGAATTATCCGGTTCATAATCTTACCAACAAATCAGCTTTTTTGTATATCTTTCAGTAAAGTTTTATTGGAAACGCTTTACAATTCTTGTTGCTTAATTTGATTTTTTATATTAGATTTGCTGGATATGAGGATAACTTTAATGGTTTTTTCTTGAAAAGAAATGCATGAAAACAACAGTTAATGATTTAATTCATTCAGAGTAGAAGTAAAAACTCATAAAAATATGTTAATGTATAAAACTCATATTATAGTAAAAAGTTTACCTATTTATAAGTTTGTTATGTTAAATCAAAGAGTCATAAAATATCTTAAAACTTATATAGTACATGAAAAAACAATCAATGTCTCTATGATGAACCAGCCGGACTTAGAAAAAGAAATAATTAGCTGATAAAAAATGAGATGTTATATCTAAATACGATTTGTACAACATAATGATCTAACACCAGTTGAGTTGATAAATAAGGAGTCCACTTACTTTTAACATTTGACTTCCGAGACGAATGTCAAACTATTCAATATTAAAAATAAAAACAATGTTCGACAAACACATACTTGAATTCAACAAAAATATTATTGAACTTAGAGAATTTGTTGATTTGATTGACCTTTTTTTAAACCAAAGACAAGATGAACATAGCAAAAAGTTTAACGCACTAATAATGTCTAATCTTGTGGGAAAAATACTAGCAGAGAAAACAGACTGGGAACCTGAAGAAAAAGAAAAATATGAAATTGAAAAAAAGAGATATGATAATGAGGTATTGGAAATATATAAAAGACCAATAGATCTTGACGTCGATATTGATATACTTAAAGAAGAAAGTGAAGAATCAAAAAACACAGGCTTTAAGTTATCATTAAATGCAAAAAAAGATATTGATGAAGATGTTAAAAAAGATTTGAAAAATTTTGGACAATCAAAACTACATATTTCAATTTTATATAAAAATTCACTGATTTCTTTGTTAAGTTCCGTTGAGTGGTTTTTCTCTCAAATTCTACATTTTTACTATGACAAATTTCCTGAATCGACAGGAATTCAAAAGAAAACCATGACTCTATCTGATTTGAAAAGTTTTGGAACAATTACAGATGCTGAGAAGTTCTTAATTGATAACAAAATTGAGGAGATATTGAGAAGTAGTTTTGAGAGTTGGATTGGTGTTTTAAAAACAGAATTATCTTTAAATTTAGGTTATCTTACTTCAATTGAAAATGAATTAATTGAAATTTATCAAAGAAGAAATTTGTTAGTTCATAATGGAGGAATTGTAAATTCTATTTATTTATCAAAAGTCAAAGAAGATAATAGAGAAAATATTAAGATTGAAGACACTCTTGATGTTGATAAAGAGTATTTAAATAATGCAATATGTAAACTACATAAATCATTTATTTTAATTGCTGCTGAACTTTGGAAAAAGCTTGACAAAGAAGACATTTTACGTGGAGATATCTTATCTCATATTGTTTACGAGAATTTACTTAAATCTCGTTGGGAAATATCAGAAGGGTTATCATATTTTATAATTAATGACTCACTAGTTAAACCAATTGATAAAGTTATTGCACAGTTGAATTATTGGTTAAGTATGAAACGACAAGGTAAATTTGAAGAAATAAAAACCACAATAGAAAAAGTCGATTTTTCTGATAAAATAGAAATCTTACAATTGGGGCTTTTTGCTCTAAGAGGAGAAACTGAAGCCTTTTTAAAAAAACTTCCACTAGCATTAGATTCAAAGCAATTAAATATTGAACGATTAGAAGAATTTCCAATTTTTGAAGAAATTAGGCAAACAGAAGAATATAAAAAATTTAAAGAGGAGTCTCATTATTTTAAAGAAGCTAATGTGGAAATTGAAGAATTGAATAGTATAGAAAAAATCTAAAATAGACTACCGCAAATCAACAAAATACCAGTCTGCTGAATATTGGCTATCTGTTTACAAAAAACAGAATCCTAATATTATATGATTAGAGGATTGCCTCAGATTTATTGTAAATAAATCGATTGAAAAAGGATACAAAATGGCAAAAAGTATTATTGGTGATATGAGAAATAAAAAACAAAAAAGGATAAAACGCCAGATAATCAGTAAGCGTTTCAACTTCGTTAAGAACTGTGCCAACTTAGCTTTAGTGGACGAAAATATATAATTTTGAAAGTTTTCATTTTGGTTAGGATAAGACCATAAATGATCGCTCCAATAACAGAAAGATTAAATATATTTATTGTCTGGGGTCGGAATAATAAACGAAGCCGAACCAAATATGATTTAAATCGGACAGATTTAGTTTTCGTAATGGAAACCAAGCATGTTTGAAAATACAAAAACATATAATAAATTGAATACAAATAAGATTATATAAACAGATCGGTTGATTATGAATCGAAGAACATAGAATTGAAATGCTCATTGAGAAAATTAACACATAGGAATTTAATTAGATAAAACATTTAGAATGTCTTCTAAAAACAGAGAAAAAAGGCAATACACAAAAATGTATCCGGAAATAAAAAAGTGGTTAAATGAATGTATGATCTGCCATTCGATCGGATATAAACCGGAAATGCCGGAAAACATTTATCCAGGCATGTTAGCCCAGAATATAAAAAAGTTTTATAATCAATTAAATGTAAATGAACTTAATATTTGCGACGAGTGTGTAAAACACTGGAAAAGTGAAAAAACGGTATAAGTCAGCCAACTTAGTATCGATGGAACTATTCAATTCATATATAAATATTGAGGGTCTGTCACTTTACCATTTTGCTACTGCCGTAATGATCTTTACAGCCATTTTGATGGCTGATTCTATACTATCCAGTACTTTGGGTACTTTATTTATGGCGCTTACTTTCGCGCGGATGATTTTTGACTGTTCATTCAAACGCGCAGTCTGTTCCTGCAGATCTTTGATGAGCTGCTTTTGTATTTTGGCTATGGCCAGGCGTTCCGCATCGCGCAATGCGACTGCTGCCATCTCGAGTACTTCGCGTTCGTTGTCCTGAAGATGCTCGCTCCGGCGCTTCATATCTATGTCTTTCATGGAAGCGCGCAGCTCTTTTAGTGTTTGTGTTTTATTGTCAGTCATTTTATTTAAGCATGTGATTTAACTGTAACGCCAATGCATTCAATTCCAGTAACTCTTCATACACATAATTGATCTTTTTACGTTTCTCCAGCTCATTCACCAGTTTGTGATGCGCCCGTTTGAAGCTTTGCAAAGCGGTGATACAACGGGTGCGAGTTTTCTTCACATGTAGCATCCGGTGAGAAAGCGCTATATATTGCCTGTCATAACTGATATCCGGCATTTGTTCCGATAATTCCAAACGGTAAAGATATGCTTCATAATTACTTTTCAATCCTTTTTCCTCGTTATCGATCAGTTCTATAAGACCATCTTCCTTTAAGAGTTTCACCAGGCCGTCCACGCATGCCGCAATAAGCGTGTCCCCTTCAGTAACAAATGCCCTGACGGTTTTTGCCTGTCTCAACCGCATATAATTTTCACTCATATATCCGGCATACTGGCCGGATAGATTTGCCCACCCCACCGGTATTTCATATTCTATCAGTCCTGTTTTGTTGACGCGTAACCATAACGAATCGACATTGCGCCCTATACCCCGCCATTCCGTTCCGTAGCTTTTCCAACGCGCCTCGGCACTGATGCTTCGTAATGCACGCAGATAGCTGTTGATGACATTGATGTATGTATTGGCGCTCACCACTATTTTTTCATCTTCGACCGCAGATGTTACCAACGCGTTGATCTCTTTTTCGCGTGCAGCAGCCGTAGTCAGCGATGCGGCATAATACAACCCGCGTTCCGTTCGTATGGTCGACAGTTCTTTAAAAATAACCGATGGGGTGGATACTACGCTGTCGGAGACAATGGTCACGTTGTTCACAAGTTGTAACTGCGATTTTGTCAATACGCTGCATGATGACAAAAGCACACCGATTGCAAGGATTATCCGGTAATTCGATATTTTACATAGTATTTGCATATTGTGAGGGTATAAGTTATTAATAGTGAAAACCGAGAGGAAAGCCAAAGTTGATTAAACCCGTCAGAGGTGCATCCTATAATTCACAAATATAACAAAACCAAAGCCGTTTTGCAAGACCATCAGGACAAATTTTCACCCGGATCAGATTGTTTTCTATATTTATAGAATATAGAACACGCCTCGGATATCTATAAGCATGCTTGCGATGTCTCCCGGATTTTACTATATTTGTAGAATATAGGATGCGGTTCGGCAATTTTTTTAAAGCAAGCTTTCTACAATTGCTCTCACCTTTCACTATATTTGCATAATATAGAATGCGCCTCGGACATCTGCAAGCAAGCTTGCGATGCCTCTCGGCTTTTACTATATTTGTAACGCTGACAAAATGAACCACACAAACCTTTCAATGATATGACACCAATGGATGTTGAAAAAATATTCCGGTCCCAGCAATCTTTTTTCAGGACACAGAAAACAAAAGAGGTCTCTTTCCGTAAAGAAAACCTGTTAAAGCTGAAGAATATCCTTAAAGCCAACGAGGATCAACTCAACGAAGCCATTTTCAAGGATTTTTCCAAATCTGCTTTTGAAACTTATATGACGGAATTGGCCCTGGTATACAATGAGATTGATTATTTTGTCAAGCATTTATCCAGACTGAGCAAGCCCCGTAAAGCTGCAACGAACCTGGCGAATTTTCCCGGGAAAAGTTACATCTACAGCGAACCGTTCGGATGCACTTTGATCATCGGAGCCTGGAATTATCCTTATCAGTTGACATTACTGCCTATGGCCACAGCAATGGCTGCCGGCAATACATGTATCGTGAAGCCGAGTGAGCTGCCGGAAAATACTATGAAGATAATGGCTGAACTGATCAATAGTAATTTCCCTCCGGAATACTTGTATGTGGTGCAGGGAGGTGTGGAAGAAACCACGGAAATTTTACAGTGGAG
>JAISOY010000089.1 GCA_031275285.1 Bacteroidales bacterium
GTATCGGCGATAAAATGCGGCTGGGAATCAACTATAATACCCAGGCTTCTTTCGACTTTGAAAATGAGACCAAGTTGGCGTATGAAGGAAAAGAAGATGAGATCATCCAGAAAATAGAAGCCGGGAATGTGTCGTTGCCCTTACCGGGTTCTTTGATTACCGGAAGCCAGAGCTTGTTCGGTTTGAAGACGGATCTGAAATTCGGCAATTTATCCGTCACGGCTGTGGTCTCACAACAAAAAGGACAGACTTCCACCATCGAGATCAAGGGCGGATCACAAATCAATGATTTTGAACTGGCTGCCGATGAATACGACGCCAACAAGCATTTTTTCCTGTCGCATTATTTCCGCGATCATTACGAACAGGCTTTGAGAAATATACCCACCATTACTTCAGGAGTCACGATCACACGTGTCGAAGTATGGGTGACCAACCGTACCAATTCCACCGAAAACAGACGTAACATGGTGGCTTTTATGGACTTAGGCGAATCCACACATATATACAATAATCGATTTTGTGTCGGGGGAAATTGCAGTACGGAACAACTTCCGCAAAACGATACGGCAAAGATTTTTAATACATTATATACAGATGTAAGGGATATTGTCCGCAACTTCAACTCGGATATAAACGGGGAATTAGAAAGGTTAGGGAAAGGTCTAGCTTCAGGTGTTCATTTTGAAAAACTACAGGGAGCACGGATGCTTACCGAACGTGAATTTACTTTTCATCCTACATTGGGTTATCTCTCACTGAATACGGCCCTTAACGCCGATGAGGTGCTGGGGGTGTCGTATGAATATACCTATCGGGGAAAAACATACAGGGTCGGAGAAATTTCCAGTTCAGGCATTGCAGGAGAGAGAGGACTGGTTGTTAAATTATTGAAGGGTACCACCCTTGTTCCTAAATACCCGACATGGAAGCTGATGATGAAGAATATTTACTCGATCACAGCATACAACCTGGAACAGAATGATTTTCAAATGAATGTACTGTATGCTGACGATCGATCGGGAAATGATATCAATTATATTCCGGAAGATGCTGTGAGTAAAGATATTTTGTTGCGCATTATGGGACTCGACCGGTTGAATTCCCAATTGGATGCCTATCCGGACGGAGCATTTGACTTTGTGGAAGGAGTGACCATCAATTCCGGCAATGGAAAAATTATTTTCCCTGTATTGGAACCATTTGGAAGTACGCTTCGGAATCATCTCAAGCAAAAAGGTCTCCCGGACTCAAAGATAGATAAGTATGTGTACCAGGAACTATACGATTCAACATTGACCAAAGCACGTGAAATAGCGGAACTGAATAAATTCCTGTTGCGGGGAAGATATAGCTCGGAAGGTGGTTCGGAGGTGATCCTGAATGCCATGAATATCCCGGAAGGGTCTGTAGTGGTCACCGCAGCCGGAACACGGTTGGTGGAAAATGTGGATTATACGGTTGACTATAACATGGGGCGTGTAAAAATACTAAATACAGGTCTGCTGGAATCAGGAACCCCCATCAGGGTGAGTGTAGAAAGCAATGCCCTGTTTGCGATGCAACAGAAAACCCTGTTAGGTACCCATCTGAATTACCGTTTTTCAGACAATTTCAATATTGGGGCTACGGTACTTCGTTTGACCGAAAGGCCATTGACACAAAAGGTAAATATGGGAGACGAACCCTTGTCCAATACCATGCTGGGACTCAACTGGAATTATAATACGGAACTTCCTTTCCTTACTTCCTGGGTGGATAAGCTTCCGCTAATACAGACCAAGGCCCCTTCAAGCCTCGACTTCACTGGTGAATTTGCACAGTTGCTTCCCGGAAAATCCAAAGGCGTCATGAACCGGGGTTCCGCTTACATCGATGACTTTGAAAGTAGTCAGACGCCCTATGATCTAAGGGCTTTTGCCGCCTGGCACCTGTCCAGTATCCCCCAAGGGGACAATAATATAAGGGGGGGGACAATGTTCCATGAGTCTACACTCAATAATGACCTGGAAATAGGGAAAAACCGGGCGCGTCTGGCATGGTATACCATTGACCCGCTGTTCGTAGCAGAAGGTTATATGAACTCTTCCACTACCCCTGATTATATCCGTCAGAATCCGGGAAAATATATTTCCAGCAACTTTGTAAGGGCGATCTATGAAGAAGACATTTTCAAAAAGAGGGAGCATATTGTAGGGAAACCTACCAATATAGCAGTCCTGAACGTGGCTTATTATCCCCGTGAACGCGGTCCTTATAATTACGATTTCCAAAATGTGAATCCGGATGGAACATTAAGGGATCCTAAAAATCGCTGGGGTGGGATGACACGGGAAGTGCAACCCAGTGATTTCGAATCGAACAACATACAGTATATCGAGTTCTGGATGATGGATCCTTTCGTGGAGGATCCGCAGAAGCAGCTGAGTGGGGCCGACCTATATTTTAACCTGGGAAATATTTCGGAAGACATATTGAAGGATGCCCGTAAATCGGCAGAACAGGGTTTACCGGTCAATGGAGATTTAAGTATGGTAGATTCCACCAACTGGGGATACGTACCTAAAATACAACCGATTGTCCACTCGTTTGATAACGAGAACCGCACCTATCAGGATGTAGGTTTGGACGGGATGGGAGATGCACGGGAACGCCGCTTTTTTTATCCTTTTGTTGATGGATTAGAAAGAATCCTCGACCCGGAACCATTTCAGACCGTATGGAGAGACCCATCGAGCGATAATTTCCGTTATCCGAGAGGAGGAGAGTGGGACCAGGCCCAGGCGGATATCCTCACCCGTTACAAATATTACAACGGATTGGAAGGGAACTCATCCAACAATGATTTCTCCAATTCCAGCCTGCCGAATGAGGAAGATATCAACCGCGACAATACCATGAGCGAAACGGAAAGTTATTTTCAATATAAGGTACAGATACGTCGTGAGCAGCTGGAAGTAGGAAAAAACTTTATCGTGGATAAGGTGACGAATGATTCTACCATCATCGGAGGAGTAAGAGTACCTTCTGCAACATGGTACCAGTTCCGGGTTCCCCTGAGTGAGTATGAGAAAGCTGTCGGAGGGATACAGGAATTTAAAACCATCCGTTTCATGCGTATGTTCCTGACCAATTGCGAGGATTCCATTATCCTTCGTTTTGCACGGCTGGAACTGGTACGCGGAGAATGGCGGCAATACAATCAATCCTTCCAGCCTGCTACTCCTGGGACATCGACTCCCCAGTCTCCCACGGCCACATTTGAAGTAGCTTCGGTCAATATCGAAGAAAATGCATACCGGCAACCTATTCCTTATATGGTACCTCCGGGATTTGACCGGGCTGTAGACCAGACGACCCGTGAAATGCAACAATTGAATGAACAATCGATGGTATTGCGGGTAAAAGAACTGACCAATGGCGATGCCAGAGCGGTTTACCGGAATGTATCCTATGATATGCGCCGGTACAAAAGTATAGAGATGGAAGTGCATGCGGAAGCCATCAGGGACTATCCGTCATTGCAGGACAATGATATGAGTGTATTTGTGAGGATCGGGACAGATTACCGCAACAATTTCTATGAATACGAAATACCCTTAAAATTAACACCCCTGGATATGGCCGGATATACGGACAGGGATGTCTGGCCGGAAGAAAACCACATGGGTATTGACCTGACATTTTTACCGGATCTGAAGCAGATGCGTAATGATGCCATGCGAAGGTCCGGCTCCTCGGTAACGATCAACACGGTATACCCTTATGACGCCGGGGATGGTAAAAAGTACTATGTATGTGGTAATCCTAACCTGGCGAACGTAAAAGTAGTAATGATCGGATTGCGGTATTCATCTGATTCCAAACAAACGGGAGAAACCCGTTCTGCGGAAGTATGGGTGAACGAATTCCGGTTATCCAATGTAGACCAGAAAGGAGGATGGGCAGCTAATGCCCGTTTGGCTGTCCGTGTGGCAGACCTGGCTACCATCGCTATCTCAGGTGAGACCATCCAGCCCGGTTTCGGCGGGATCGATTCGAAAATTAATGATCGTTCCCATGAAGAACGCAATCAATACGATGTATCGGCCAATATCGAGTTGGGGAAATTGTTTCCTGAAAGGTTAAATGTGCAGATACCTTTATATGTGGGATATGCGGAAAGCTTCGTTACCCCTGAATATGATCCAACCAACCCGGATGTGAAGATGAAGGACGCCCTGGCCGTCCTTTCCAGAAGCGAACAGGATTCACTGAAAAAACTGGCACAGGATTATACCGAACGGAAAAGTTTTAACCTGACCAATGTAAGGGTAAATACCATACATGAAAAGCCCAGATTCTGGAATTTCTCTAACTTTACGTTCAATTACGCCTATTATGAAACATTCAGGCGAAATGTCACCACTGAGAAAGGCCTGGAAAAAAATTATTCGGGAGGAATCATTTATGATTACTCAACAGTACCCTTTACCGTTGCCCCATTTGAAAAGGTAACATTTTTAAGTAATCCGATATTCCGTATTATCCGTGACTTTAATTTCAACCTGAAACCCAATCGTATTTCTCTGGGTACAGGTATGAAACGTACTTATGTGGAAGAGCGGAGCCGTAATATTGACAATCCCGGATTAATCATGGATCCGATGGTTGACAAAAACTGGTTGTGGGATCGTAACTTCATGCTGCAATGGGATTTATCCAGATCCCTTAAATTCGATTTTTCTGCCGCCAATATGGCGCGGATCGACGAGCCTGTAGGAGTGGTTGACCGTCATATGAAAGATGAATACGAGTTGTGGAAAGATTCGGTCTGGCACAATATACGCAGAGGGGGACGAATTACCGATTATAACCATACCCTCTCCGCAAGCTATATCATCCCCATCAATAAACTGCCCCTTCTCGACTGGGTCAGCTCAACAGCCAGTTACACAGGCGAGTATATGTGGGGCGTTGCGCCTATTTCTGCCGATACCTCATTTAATCCCGGCAATACGATCAGCAACAGGAATGCCATCTCACTCAGCGGAACTTTGAATTTTTCCACATTGTATAATAAAGTCCCTTATTTCAGGACGATCACCCAACCGCAAAGAAATCGGCAGGCGTCACAGGAACCCAAACAATACAAAACCGTTACTTATGAACGGAATAGTCTGAACCTGAAAGGAAGCGAATACAGGAGTATTCAGCACAACCTTAATACCAAAGATGTTGAGGTAAAAATAACAGATGCGGAGGGAAAAACCGTCTCAGCAGATATTCAGGTGGTCAGTGAAAACAGGGTAGCTGTTATGGTACCATCCGACATGAGGGGAGTATCCCTGGTAGTAACGGGAAGTGTGGAGAAAAAAGGCGGCGATCCAGTGGATTTTATCACCCAGAATTTTGTGCGGATCTTGCTGGGAGTGAAAAATCTGAGTATTACAT
This sequence comes from Bacteroidales bacterium, assembly GCA_031275285.1. NCBI lineage: Bacteria > Pseudomonadati > Bacteroidota > Bacteroidia > Bacteroidales > Bacteroidales bacterium. The sequence continues at coordinate 5,434 of JAISOY010000089.1, forward strand.
ACACACAAAATGGAAATACATTGTTACCGGGATACGACATGTCGAGCAATATGTTTGGCGTAAGCGGCTCTGCTCCGGGATTTCCGTTTCTTTTAGGATGGCAGGACAAACATTTCCCGGAAAAAGCGGCAGCCAATAACTGGCTGGTCCGGGAGGAAGCTTTAAATGAGCCTGTAATAATGAACCAGACCAATAGCTGGAGTATAAGGAGTGTTTTTGAGCCCTTCCAGGGCATACGCATCACCCTGACCGGACTGAGAAGTTATACTGAGAACCGGTCGGCTTACTACATCTGGGAATCAGGAGGTTATCCCGACGAATTGCGCTCTCCGCTTACGACAGGAAATTACAGCATCACGATCGTTGCGATGGGTACCTCTTTTGAAAAATCAGACAAGAAAAACGGATACCGGTCGGCTATATTTGAAAAGTTCAAAGAACACAGGAACATTATCGCTCAACGGAGAGCTACGGAATTGAAAGAAAAAGACCCGTCTTATTCAGCTAATGCAGACGGAACGGGTGGTTATGATGGATACAACCTTACTTCCCAGCAAGTCCTGATCCCGGCCTTCTATGCCGCGTATACAGGGCGTGATCCTGAAAAAGTATCCATGACTGATTTTCCGTCTTTCTGGAAAATACGCCCTAACTGGGACCTCAATTTTGACGGATTAAGTAACCTGGAATTCATTAAAAAGTATTTTCGTTCGGTCAATATACGGCATGGATACAGGGCAATATATAAGATACAGAGTTATACGTCCAATTCGGAATACAATGGCGATATAGCATCTGCAACTTCTTATGCCAGGGACCTGCAGAATAATTTTATCCCCAGGAACGACGTGGCTTCTGTAAATATTGAAGAGATATATAGTCCTTTGGTAGGTGTTGACCTTACCTTCCAGAACAGCTTGTCAACACGTTTTGAAATGCGCAGGAGCCGGAATATTTCCCTGGGATTGGCCAATCTGCAACTCACAGAAAACAAGATGGCCGAATACATCATAGGGCTGGGGTATATTTTCAATCAGGTTGCCTTTAATATCAGGACATTCGGTGGAGACCAGAAACGTTTGCAGAGTGACCTGAAACTCAACGCTGACTTTTCTATCAGGGATAGCAAAACATTGATCAGGCGTTTAAGTGATTCGGTTGATGAGGATGGTGGAATAATTACAGATTCAAACCTCCCGGTACAGGTATCTGCCGGACAGAAGGTGGCATCTATTAAATTCTCTGCAGACTACCGCATCAGCAGTAATTTTACACTGACACTTTTCTTCGACCGGATAGTCAATACCCCGTTCGTTTCTACATCATACAAAAATTACAATACCAACTTCGGGTTCAGTATGCGGTTTACGTTGATACAGTAAACGGATAAGGCATGGTTATTTTTTAATCCTGATCCGGGCATCCACCACTGTAATATCGTGGTCTGTCGCCATCAATGGATTCAGGTCCAGTTCTTTAATTTCCGTAGCAAAGCGAACTAAGGAAGACAAACGGACTATAGTCTCTGTAAACTTTTGTTCATCAATTCCTTTACGGCCTCTTGTGCCTTGTATGATTTTATATGCCCTCAGGGATTTTATCATGGAACGGGCTTCACGATAGGTAAGTGGTGCCAGGCCGGATGCAACATCGCCTAGTACTTCGACAAAAATACCACCCAACCCGCACAAAATAACGTGTCCGAACCGTTCTTCATACTTAGCACCTACAAACAGTTCGGTACCGGAAAGCATGGGTTGTACCATTACTGCTGTCACATCCGGCAACTGCATCATCCTGTCAAATTCAAAAACCAGATGTCCTTCGGTTTTGATATCCAATACGACTCCTCCTATATCTGACTTATGTACCGGACCGACGACCTTCATGACCACAGGAAATCCTGTTTTCCGGACATGTCCGACTAACTGCTCCTTATCGGCGGTCACGTAACCGGGAACAACCCGGATACCTGCAGCTGTGAGAAGCTGCTGGACATTATCCGGAGAAGCAAATCCCGAAGGTATTGCATCTATGGTCCTGCGAATCCGGGCTACGTCTATACCTTGCAGTACTGGACCCGATAAATCGGGCCTGGGGGTATTGAGCACTTTTACGACAGCTGTACCCAAGGTTACTTCGTCGGAAAAAGAAACGTGTCCCTTATCCGTAAAAAATTTGACTTCTTCTCCTGCACTGATGACAGATGGCAATATCGGAAATATAGGTTTGTTACATGCATTGATCTTTTGATCCAATACTTCATAAGCATCAAAAATCTTGACTAATCCGGGAGTACCAAAAATTACCATCATAGCATCTATCCCATCAAAACGCGATTCGCAATAATCTATAGCCAATGCCAAATGATGGGCCGTCCCGGTGGCAAGGAGATCGATCGGGTTGGATACGGAAGAACCGGGCATTAGTTGTTTCTTTAGTTCATCAGCCACAGGTCCATCGAGATCTGGAATGCTGATCCCTCCCCGCTCCAAAGCATCTGTCAGCATAACGGCAGGTCCGCCCGCATGGGTAATAATGGCAAACCGTTTTCCCTTCAGTTCTTTCAAGGTAAAAATGGCAGCAACAATCGTCAGCTCCTCTCTCCCATTACACCGCACAATACCAGCTTTTCTGAATAAAGCTTCCACTGCCGAATCAGAAGATGCCAATGCCCCCGTATGCGACAGGGCTGCCCTGCTTCCGGCCTCAGATGTTCCGGCTTTGATGGCAGCAATATGACATCCTTTATGAATAAGTGATGTCGCATGGAACAGGAATAAATCCGGATCTTTGATACTCTCCATGTAGATCAGCTTGATTCGGGAACTCTTTTCAGGATCAAAACTCTCATCTAAATACCTGAGGACATCTTCCACTCCGGTTTGGGCCGAATTGCCTACTGAGAAGACGGACGCAAACCGCAGTCCTTTTGCCATTCCGGATTCAAGGATAAACACAGCGGTTGCTCCCGAACCGGAAATAAGGTCACATCCATAGGGATCCAAAGGAGGTACGGGAAGTGTAAATATACTGGAATGATGCAGGGTGATCACCCCTGTACAATTCGGACCAATCAAACAGCCATTTACATCATTGACAATATCGACCATTTGTTGTTCGAGCAAGGCTCCTTCGTTACCTGTTTCACTGAATCCAGCAGAAATAACAATAAACGCCCTAGTTTTCTTTTCATATGCCAGTGTTTTGATGGACGCTACGCAGGCATCGGCAGGAATGGCCAATACAGCCAGATCCGTTTCAGGAAGGGATGCTACGGAGTGATAACTCTTTATCCCCTGCACCTCATCTTCCCGGGTATTAACGACATATAAACTTCCTTTATATCCGCCATCAAGGATATTCTTTAGTAAACGTCCTCCTACTTTCCCGATATGGTTGGATCCGCCCACAACGGCTATACTTCTGGGATTGATCAAATATTCATTGATCATATGCTGATAGTTTAGGTGTTTCTGTTGAACATATCTTCAAAAGGCTGGCGATTGATAATGGACCGTCCTAAAGTTACCTGATCGGCATATTCCAGTTCATCTCCGATGGATACGCCTCTTGCCAGGGTTGAAATTTTAACAGGAAAGTCTTTCAGTTTACGGTAGATATAAAAATTAGTCGTATCGCCTTCCATGGTTGTACTGAGTGCCAGGATGATTTCGGATATTTCATTCTCTTTGACCTTATTTTCCAGTGAATCAATGGTCAGATCGGAAGGTCCTATTCCGTCCATTGGAGAAATCACACCTCCCAGGACATGATAAACTCCCTGATACTGCATGGTATTTTCAATAGACATTACATCACGGATACTTTCCACCACACAAACCATAGAATGGTCACGGCGAGGATTGGAACAAATATCGCAAACATCGGAATCTGAAAGATTAAGACAGTGTTTGCAATAGGTGATCTCGCTACGCAATTGTATCACTGCCTCCCCGAACTGTCTGACCGATTCCGTTTCCTGCTTCAAAAGATACAGTGCCATCCGTAACGCGGTCTTTTTACCTATTCCCGGCAACCTGGAGAATTCGTTGACTACATTCTCAAGTAATTTAGACGAATATAATTGTTGATTCATGATACAAAAATAACATTTTACTTTATTGAATTTACCGAAAGAATTTATCCTCCGGGACAAATATCCTAAACCACTGAATGAATAAAGGATACACGAAGCATATTGAAATTCTTAAATTTTCCATTAAATTTACCACCAAATTTGAAACGTATTTTTTATAATAATAAACACAAATGAAATTGTTAGAAGGAAAAACAGCGATTGTTACGGGAGCAGCGCGCGGCATAGGTAAGTCCATTGCCATGAAACTTGCTTCTGAAGGGGCCAACGTGGCTATCACAGATTTGGTATACGACGATAATGCTAAAGCTGTAGAGTCAGAACTGAAAGCAATGGGGATTAAAGCCAAAGCTTATGCATCTAACGCTGCTAATTTTGAGGAAACACAAAAAATAGTTGCAGAGATTGCAAATGATTTCGGAAGAATTGATATTCTTGTCAACAATGCCGGAATTACAAAAGACGGAGCCCTGAAACGTATGACTGAGGAACAGTGGGATATGGTTATAGCCGTCAATCTGAAATCGGTATTCAATTTTACAAAAGCCGTGCAGCCGGTTATGTGGAAACAGGGTTCAGGAAGTATCATTAATATGAGTTCTGTTGTAGGTGTTTCTGGTAATGCCAATCAGGCTAATTATTCTGCATCCAAAGCAGGCATCATAGGTTTTACCAAATCTATTGCAAAAGAATTTGGTACCCGTGGAATTCGTAGCAATGCTATTGCTCCGGGTTTCATTGAAACTGAGATGACAGGCGTTCTTCCGGAAGAGGTCCGTAAAGGCTGGTATGACAAGATCCCGCTTCATCGTGGCGGAACACCCGAAGATGTGGCCAATGTGACTTTATTCCTTGCATCTGAACTTTCAGCATATGTCACAGGACAAGTGATCAATGTTTGTGGAGGAATGAATACCTGAGAATGATATATCATAAAAGGCAACTATTTCAAAATGTGAAAAGTTGCCTTTTATAAATAATTCTTTGTTTTACAACAGCATAAGAAAAGCTTTTTTTGATAAATTACTCAAAACTACGCTTAAAGTTTATTACAGGATATAGTTTTTGATGATTAATTGATACTGATGGAGGTTAAAATAGAAAGTAAAATAGGGCAATTAAAAAATAACGAAGAACATATTTATTCTTTTATATCCAATTGCGACAATTTCCGGGAACTGGCCAGTAATGAAAAAGTGAAAAACTGGCAGTCGGACGCTGATTCCTGCGGTTTTACCATAGATGGAATCGGAGATTTGAAATTTCTGATTGTTGAAAAAAATCCTTTTAATCTGGTAAAATTTTCCATAGAGAATCCACAGACAGAGAACATATTTTTATGGGTTCAGTTGAAGGCGGCATCTGCCGGAGATACCAGGGTTAAATTAACCACCAAATTAAATGTGAACCCTATGATGCAAATGTTTATCTCAAAGCCTTTGAAACAAGCTTTGGATAAGATTGTTGAAACACTTGAAAAAATGTATTAGTCATCAAAAATAAACTGTTCGTCAAAAAAACAGACGATAAGCGTTAAAAACAAAACAATTATATTTGCCGATCGTTGTTTATATAATAATGTATAATTATCAAATATGAAAAGGTTTAGTTGGATTTTAATTATCCTGTTGGGTACTTGGATTTCAGGTTGCAACAAAGATAATGACGACTCGGGTAAAAAAGACGATGCCACTTTTATCCTGAAGAATGGTAGCATTATTGTCAATAATGACCCGGATATGAAATTTGTTTCGGCAAATGAATTTCCGGAAGGAATGTCTACAGAATCTGATTTCTCATCAGACAGGAAAAGGTCTTCATTGAAATCGGATCCGGAAAGCGAAACAGACGGATTAAGAGGGTTTGATTACCGGCTAAAACTGGTTGGGAAGGCAGCGACTTTGGTCGTGAACGGCAAGACCACACAAGCCACCCATGTAAAAATTACGGATGATGCGCAATATGCATTTGTATCATACAATACAGCAAAAGGTCTTTATGGCGGCGGGGTGGTGGTTTATAAGATCACGCTTTCTATGGCTCAATCGCTGGATGATATCAAAGCTGACGTTTCTGCCGTATCAATTGTAGAAATGCCCAATGCCGATATTTCCGCTGTTGATTATTTCCAGGGGAAATTATTCATAACAGGTTCGACAATCGATCCTGAATTCGGATATAAGGGAGATGATAATCCGGCTTTTTATGCGGTGATGGAATTAGATGCTGCATATAAATTTAAAAATCAGGACCCTTTAACCATTACTCAACTGACATCTTTTGACGGTACATCTATACGTGTATCTAATGACAGGGTATACATTACTACAGGTGATGGTACGGAAGGAACAAACGGAGGTCTTTATATTTTTAGTGCAACTGATAATTCCCTGATTAAATTCATTGAAAACAAGGATCATGCACGTTCAGTGGACGCAACAGGCACCCATGTTTTCCTGATGCAGGCTGAACCAGCACGCGTCACCATGTATGATCCGGATGGAAACAATGAAACCCAGATATACAGAATGGATACTGAAGCGCAACAGAAATATGCCAAATCGGAAATCCTGGCGTGGAATGGTTATCTTTTTGCAGCAGAAAATGAAAGTGGCGTAAGAATGTTGGATGAGAACGGAGCCGTTATTGACAGGTTATCCTGTCCCGGACAGGAAGATCTGGAGAAGCATGTTACCAACAGCGTTGCCATGAACAGCGATAAAAAGAAAAACCTACAGGGATCGGAAGTTTCTTCCGACATGTTGTTGGTGGCCAATGGAGAAAAAGGCATTTGCTGGTACGATATCATGAAAGTAGAAGGTAAGGACCGGATCGTGCTGTGCAACAACAATAATGTTTTGGCAGAAGAAGGAATATCCGCCAATTTCATTGCTTCAAAAGGAAACATCGTTTTTGTCGCTAACGGTGAAGGTGGATTAAAAGTATTGTATATCGGATTTAATGAAGGGACTCCTCCTCCCCCGCCGTTTGATGCATGTACGGATGTGAAACAGTATTTCAATAATGTCCAGTCATTTTTCCCTGAAGGAAAAAGCGTTTTCAGCAGTAATATTGACGCTGTAAATAAACTTTTTTCCAACCCGGATGATATTCCTAATGAGGTGGAAGTTCTTGAAGACACAAAATTGTTTATCAGTTTTATATGGTCCGGAGCCGGTTATAAAAACGCACTCGGATTCTTTGTAGTTCCATCCGTGGATGGAAACGGGACACTTAATCCTATGAGTAATAAAGATTATTATGACAATTATATCAACAAAGAAGGTGAATTGTATACAACATCCGTTACGGTAAAAGTATTTAACAGGGATAAATACGGATTATTTGACAATATCACATCCGGAGTCGTTCCACAAGGCACATGGCAAATTCAAAACTATAACACATCCGACGGTAAATTCAAAAAAGGAGACCGTGTAGTATTTTTCCTGGTCCAGAACGGATGGGTATCTCAGAATAACAGGGTTGAAATAAGTTCGAGTGCATGGGCGCAGCCAATATTCATGGATCATGATATCAATAAAAGCAACCCGGGTCTGTGGAATTATGCCCAGATTGGTAATGCTGCTCCCGACAATTTTAAAGCGATCCAACATAATACGTTTTATTCCGAAGCATGTAAAAGCGTTGTCCTGTTTTTTGAAGACAAGTATACCGGAACAGACCTTGATTACAATGATATCATTTTCTCGATATCTGATGATATCATTGAAAATTCGGAACAGGGTGATGTTTTGAAAATCAAAAAGCCAAAATATACGGTTGATGAAAACGGAGACATAGGATTGACCCAATAATATAGAAGAAAAAGTTAATTAAAAAACAATTAATGTTATACTTTCTGAACGCAATTAACTTGATCAATGCGACTTAAGAAAACAATAAATAGCAATGAGTGCTTAATTTACTGAATTTGTATGCTCAATAAATGATAAAATTTCTTCTCTCCCGTTTTTGTTTACAGAAGATGTTTCAAAAAAGACGGGCAGTTCATCCCATGTCTTTAACATTTCTGCTTTGAAACTTTTGGTATTTTCACTCAATTGCTTCTGACTGATCTTATCTGTTTTTGTGAATACTATCGAGAAAGGTATTCCAAATTCTCCCAGCCGGTTGATAAATTCCAGGTCATTAGCCTGGGGAGGAATGCGCGAATCTATCAATACAAAGACACAATACAGGTTTTCCCTTTTGGTCAGGTAATTAAATAATGTTTTGTCAAATTCCTTCCGCATGCTTTTGGAAACTTTTGCATATCCATAACCGGGAAGATCGACCAGATACCAGCTTTCGTTGATCAAAAAGTGATTGATCAGACGAGTTTTTCCGGGAGTGCCTGATGTCTTAGCCAAACTTCCATGCATACAGAGCATATTGATCAGTGAAGACTTACCGACATTGGATCTTCCGATAAAGGCATATTCAGGGATATCCGATTTCGGACACTCTTTTAGAGCAGAACTACTTTTTACAAATTCAGCTTTACGAATAATCATCGCTGTACAAATTGTTTTTCAGATAAATCATTCCGACTTCGCACTGATTGGCTCATTTGTTCTTGACTATTATTTAAAAATTCCGCCAATTCGTTTATTTTGTCCGTGTTGATGAAATCTACTTTTAATTTCATCAGCATACGCCATGCCTCGGGATGATCCTCGGCAGCCCAAAAACGTATTTTTTTTCCTGACTTATGTACCGTAAAGATCATATTTTCGATCTTTTTCTGATCATCAGTTGTCATCGCTTTCCCTTTAGCTACACTCCATGGCATGCTGTATAAAGCCACTCTTTCCAGTTGTTCGGGGGTATAGGTTTGGTTTAAAAGACCATCAAACCAAATGAATGACGGATACTTGTCAAAATCGGCAGGTTTGGGGGAATTACCGGTTATTACTATCCGAACGGCATTCGAATTAACTGATGGATCAAATATTTCCGGAAATTTATTCAGCTTATCAACCAAAATGTCAAGAGTCGGTATACAAGGAGTTTTCAAATCAATCATCAATTGGAGCTTTCCATCAGAATTCGGCCATGCTTTATTTTTATTTTGCTTGTAACAAAGTTTCAACGGTTCAATATAAAGAGCATCTAAAGTACGTTCCGGTTTGATTTCGTGCCTGCTATGAGCTACAAATAATTCCCCATCAACCGCATAAATGTCTGCCTCAATAGAACCAAAACATGCGTTATATGCTGTCCAAAAGGGGATTTCATTTTCGTAATCGTTATGTGAATGCGCATTTAATGTCGTATACTGCGCTCCGACCCGAATGCAGAATACCAGGAAAATCAAGGTAAAAATATATTTTTTCATATTGATAACCGTAAAAAGGAGTCGTATGAAAATCTCACAATTGCTTATAAGTTACTTCCTTGATCCGTTCTTTTAATCCGGGCCATTCGGCATCCGGTATCTTAGCCCCCATCACCTCGATTACCTTCCCGGCAAGGATGGTACCTATTTCTCCGCACAAAGATAATTTCATATTATTAAACAGCCCGTAAAGAAAACCGGAAGCATACAGGTCTCCGGCGCCTGTTGTATCAATACAGTTTACTTTTTCGGCAGGAACATGATATACATTTTTCCCGTTTTGTATGATAGAGCCCTTATCTCCTCTTTTTACGACAGCGATCCAACAATCCTGGGCAATTGCATTCAATGCTTTTTCAGGATCCTTCAGGCCGGTAAAGGCCTTAGCTTCCTCGGTGTTGGCAAATACAATATCCGCATATTCTTTCACAAGAAAATGTAAAAAGTCAAGATTGTCTTCCACCACATTAAAACTGGCCAGATCCAGAACCACATCCAATCCGCTTTCTTTCGCCAATTCAACTGCTTTTCGGATCAGCTCATGATGTTGCACCAGATATCCTTCAATGTAGAAATGACTATAATTTTGGAATAAATCAGCATTAAGATCAATCGGTTCCATTTCTACAGCAGCACCCAGATAAGTAGCAAAAGTCCGTTCGCCGTTCCGGCTGACCAGCGTCAATGCTACACCTGTTTCAGTTGTACCGAATTGCATGAGTGGTTTAACGCCATAATGCCTTAAATCGTTCTGAAATACCTCTCCTAAACGGTCATTTCCTACTTTCCCGATAAAAGCTGTTTCAAAACCTAAAGATCCCAATCCGCAAATAGTATTTGCCGCAGAGCCTCCCGATTTTTCGGTACGCTCAAGGTGTTGTACCTGAGATAACGCATTTTCTGAAAATAACCTGTCGACCAGTTGCATGCTCCCTTTTCGTAATGCAAGATCCGTCAATAACTTATCGTTGGGTAATTCCGTCACTATATCGATCAACGCATTCCCCATACCAAGAACATTAATGTTCATAATTTTTTATGATTGATTATTAAAAGATAATGTGTTAAGGTTAAGATCAAGGTTTATATTATTATTTTACCTTTACAAAGGTAAAACATTAATATGAATCGGAACTCTATTTTTTCCTGCTGTTCCAATATGCCCGTAAAGCAATGGCCATAGTTAACGGAATCATTGCTGAATTAAGCTTTTGTGGTAAAAATACCCAACCAGCCAATAAAAGAACGGCGATCATTGCTGTAGCCAGGAAATATTTTTGTACAAAAATACCTGGTTTTTTGGTGAGAAGAAAAAATGCCATGATCAAATGGGTCGGTAATGCCCATATAATATTCAGATTATTAATGGTATTAGTATGGTCGGTAAAAAACCATAAGAAAACGACCAATAATCCAATAAGACCTACCACGAAAAAAAGTGAGAAGTCGAACAGTCTTGCTCCTTTTTTTATAAAACAAAATAAAACGGACAATCCTAAAATCAGACAACAAACCAGCATAGGCGTGAAAAATCCGGGTGGTTGTACGGCTGGCCTGTCAGGAATAAATATATCCTGAGTAGTTTTAACAATAGGCTTTCCATTATATTTTGCTTCGGCAAATGCATCAAATAAATAATCCGGTAAAAACATTTGCTCATACATATTTGTCTTCTGATCAGTCGGTAATCCTAATGCGATATCAATCCCGAACCGTCCCCAGGGGTGGTTTCCCAGATAGAGGTAAATTAATTCCCGGTAAGTGAAATTGGCTTTTTCTTCAGGAAAGACAAGGCCATCATATGTCAGGATCATTAAGTCGCGGATGCGTGTAGCGCAATTATCCAGAAAAAAATGATACAGATAATACCTGTTCTCCGGTTGTACATTATTTATCAGGAAATTGATGACAAATTGTTTCTGTACAGAGTCAAGTTCAAAGACCTGTTCCTTTATTTTCCGGTTTTCATAAGCATATGATGCAAGAAACGAATCAAAATCATAGGCCCCCAAATAATAATTTAATCTTCCTTGTGCAAAATTACTATAGAAGTTAGGTGCATGAAAATCAAACATACCATAATTGAATACTGCATCGTATCCGGAAACCGCATCTCTTACGCGTATAGCACTATGCCCCCATGATGTAAACAATTCTTTCCCTGGATCTGCGGTTAATAGACTGATTTCAAAATTTTTATAATCCTGACCTTGGAGTATCAGGTTTCCCTGAATGAAGATCCCATATAAAAGAACACCTATAAAAACTATATTTTTCATCCGCTTAACAAATACTTTTATTCAAAGTAAAGTATATTTTATTTATATAACAAAAACCCGGCAAGTTTTATGCCGGGTTTGTTTGTTTTATCCAAAAAGATCAGGACTCGATGTGTGCCTGATAATCTTCCGGAGTAAGAAGGTTATCCAGGTCCCCAGGCTGGGATATTTTAATACGAATCATCCAACCATCGTTATAAGGTGACTTATTTACAGTTTCAGGAGTCCCTTCCAGCTCAGCATTGACGGCAAGAATAGTTCCGGCAACAGGCATATATAAGTCTGAGACAGTCTTTACAGCTTCTACCGTTCCGAATTTTTCACCTACAGACAGCGTTTCTCCTTCGGTATCGATGTCTACAAAAACAATATCGCCTAATTCTTTCTGTGCGTAATCAGTAATGCCTATAACAGCTTCATCACCTTCTATACGTATCCATTCATGCTCACGGGTGTACTTCAAATTGTCAGGAAAATTCATGATAATCGTTATTTGTTTGATTAGATTGATGGGTAAAAGTAAATAAATAGCTGATATAATCAACTGATTTTTGTCAATTTTGTTTTAAAATATAAATATGGAACTTGTTTATTTTATGAACTGTGCCGCTACCCAGTCTTTTTTTGTTACATGCCTTACATATTTCAAGCCATTTCTTTTTGCTTCATCGATAATATCCGGTAAATCAGCCGTATAAAATCCGCTGACCTGTAACATCCCCTTATCTTGTATGCATCCCGCATAGATATGAATGTCGTTCATCAAAATATTTCGGTTGATATTTGCCAAGATAAGATCAAAGGAATTTCCGGATAAAATCCCGGAATCGCCTAGCTCTATTTTAATATTCGTAATGGCATTACGTTCACAATTTTCAATGGCATTTTTATAAGCCCACTCGTCGATATCAACAGCCATTATCTGCCCGGCTTCTTTCATTGATGCTAAAATGGCCAGAATTCCTGTCCCGCTACCCATATCCAGCACTTTTTTCCCTTTCACATCCATATCCAGCATTAACTCAATCATCAATGACGTCGTTTCATGATGTCCTGTCCCGAAAGACATTTGGGGAAGAATGTTTATTTTATATTCCAGATCGGGGACATTTGTATGAAACGGGGCAAATACGACACACCGGTCACGGATGACAGTCATAGGGAAATTACTTTCCCAGACCAGATTCCAGTTTTCCTGTTTGATCTGGTTGATATCAACAGAATCGATCAGCATTCGATGTTCTTCGAGCCATTCTGAAAAGAGAGCCTTGTCAAAAGATATTTCCCTGATATATGCCTTGACTTCTTCTCCGGAAGTTTCAAAACTCTCAAAACCGAATTCGGAAAGTAAGGCTACAACAATATCCGCCGATGTTTCCGATCGATGTTCTTCCGTCAACGAACAAATTACTTCAATATAACTCATTCTGAAGGATATACGGGAATTTGCCGTATAAAGCTTTGTTCCAACGAGATTAAAGTTTCAGTACGTGAAATTCCCTGGATAGCCTGAAGCTTATCTACCAGAATATATTTCAGGTGCTCGTTATCATGAGCATATACCTTGATAAAAATAGAGTAATTCCCGGTAGTATAATGACATTCTGTTATTTCAGGAATTACGTTCAACTGTTCAACAACAGACTTGAACATACTTGCTTTTTCAAGATATATTCCCATAAAAGCACAGGTATGGTATCCCATGATCTTGGGATCAAGAATAAATTCTGATCCTTTGACAATGCCAAGCCTTGTCAGACGTTGCATCCGTTGATGTACCGCAGCACCTGAGATTCCACATTCACGGGCAACTTCAAGAAAAGGAACACGTGCATTCACACAAATCATGGATAATATCTTCCGGTCTAAACTATCAATTTGAAACTTTTCAGCCATTTTTCGTTAATTGAGATAAAAAAAACATTTTTTTTACGCTATTTAAATAATTATTTATAGGCAAAAACCATTTATCTTAAAGTAAAATTAAAAAAGTCATTGGTTTTAAACTAATAAATCATCATTTTTGCAAACATAAAAAATTTATTTTTTATTTTATAACTTTCTGTTTAGTTTTTGTTTGAAATTATCACATGTCGAAATTATTCTTACCGAAATCATATATTCCCATCCTTAATTTAAGGCAAACGGAAAAAGCCATTAAGTTATTGAAAGATTTTGTTGAATCGAATTTATCATCCGAATTGCAGTTAAGGAGGGTTACGGCTCCACTTTTCGTTCTAAAGGGAACTGGCCTGAATGATGATCTGAACGGAACGGAGCGGGCGGTTACATTTCCGATAAAAGATATGGGGGATGCCAGGGCAGAAGTCGTACATTCTTTAGCTAAATGGAAAAGGATGATGCTGGCTGAATACGAGATAAAGACCGGATATGGCTTATATACGGATATGAATGCCATCCGTTCTGATGAAGAGCTGGATAACCTTCATTCCCTTTATGTTGATCAATGGGATTGGGAACTTGCTATTAATGAAAAAAACAGGTCGTTAGATTTTTTGAAGCATACCGTATCGAAAATATTCAATGTATTAAAACGGACTGAATTCTACATTTATGAGAATTATCCGGAATTAACACCACGTTTGCCGGAACAGATCACCTTCATACACTCTGAGGAATTACTGGATATGTATCCGGATAAAACACCCAAGGAACGGGAACATTTGATTACTCAAAAGTACGGTGCCGTGTTTATCATCGGTATTGGCGGAAATCTCGCCAACGGAAAACCTCATGACGGAAGGGCTCCTGATTATGATGACTGGACTACGGAAAACCAGAATGGGTATAAAGGCCTGAACGGAGACATTTTACTTTGGGATTCTTTGCTGGAGTGTTCGATCGAAATATCTTCAATGGGTATACGGGTAGATGCCAACACCTTAGCAAAACAACTAAAAATCAATGATTCGGAAAACCGTAAGGAACTAATGTTCCATAAAAAATTATTGAACGGTGAATTACCTCTTTCTATTGGAGGTGGAATAGGTCAGTCGCGTTTGTGTATGTTCTTTTTGCGAAAAGCGCATATTGGCGAAACCCAATCCAGCATATGGCCTCAGGAGATGATTGAAGTATGCCGGAAACACAATATTATACTGGTCTAAGTCTTTTCACACTTTTATTTCTTTTAATGAATTTTCGTGCCGTAATTTTTGATCTGGACGGAACACTGGCAGATACGCTTGAAGATATTGCAGACGCAATGAATAGGGTATTATCCTCTTTGGGATATCCTGCCCATAAATATGATGAGTACCGGTTTTTAGTAGGTAACGGGATAAAGAACCTGGTAAAAAAAAGCCTTCCCGAATCTGCACAGACGGAAGAGAACATTGAAACATGCTTTAGGTATATGATGGATGATTATGAGAATAATTATCTCAATAAGACAAGTTTATATACCGGCATTCCGGATCTATTGGATAAGCTATCTTCCGACCATGTTAAGCTGGCAGTGTTATCCAATAAAGCAGACTCCATCACACAGAAAATATGTGACGTTCTGTTAAAAAACTGGCCGTTTACATTAATCATGGGGGCAAATAATCGTTTTCCACGCAAACCGGACCCACAATCAGCTTTATATATTGCAGAATATATGGAGTTAAAACCCCGTGATATTTGCTATCTGGGAGATAGTGACGTGGATATGCAAACTGCCAATGCGGCCGGATTCTTTTCCATTGGAGCAGGCTGGGGTTTCCGGCCTAAAAAAGAATTGATCGATAGCGGAGCAAAGAAGGTAATTGACTTTCCTACGGAAATGTTGTCCCTGTTTTAATCATTTGGTCATCCAAAAACTGTATCTTTGGGCAATTGGTATCTTCATGCCGGAACAGGGCTTACCAATAAAAACAATACGTATGTCCCAATGTTTACCTGTAAAGTCCGCGAAGCGGGCAAATATAAATAACCGCGGGTGTAACCCGTGGCAGGAATATAGTAACGTCCTCGCGTCCCCGAAAGGGGGCGAATATCGCATTTACGCCATTCGCCCCCTTTCGGGGACGCGATTGCCGGCTGTTGCCTTTTTCCGTGAGTTACACTCACGGTTATTCTTATTCAGTCCCTTCGGGACATTGGGCAAATATCGGGACATGCGTAAAACAATTAATGTTGTACTTTCCGAACGTAATCCATTTTATCAATGCGACTTAAGGAAACAATAAATATCACTGAGTGCTTAATTGATGGATGATAAATATTATTTCATGAAGATTTGTTTTTTCAATTGTGCAAAGGTATGGGGAGGTGGTGAGAAATGGCATATGGAACATGCCCTGGCTCTTTTACAGGAAGGGCATCAGGTAGTGGTTGTCTCCAACAAAAACAGCGAACTATTGAAACGGGCTTCAGCCCGTCAAATAAAGACAAAGTCTTTTTCATTGGGTAATCTGAGTTTTTTGAATCCCGCTAAGCTATTCTCAGTATATCGTTTTTTTAAAAAGGAAAAATTTGATGTAATCATCATGAATTTTTCTAAAGACCTGAAAGTAGCTGCCCCAATGGCCAGACTGGCAAAAATTCCGAAAATTGTTTATAGAAGAGGGAGCGCCATTCCAATAAAAAACAGCCTGTCAAACAGATTTCTCTTTCGAAGGCTGACTCACATCATCGCAAATTCTGAAGCGACTAAAACCACCATACTGCAAAATAATCCGAATTTATTTCCTGAAGAGAGAATAAAGGTAATCTATAATGGGATAAATATCCCGGATCCTGAAACCAAAAAACAAAACGACATCCCGGTTGTTGGTACTCTGGGAAGATTAGTATATCAGAAAGGATTGGATATTTTACTGGACATTGCTGCTATTTTAAAGAACAGGCAGGTTGTCTGTAAAATCAGGATTGGCGGAGACGGAGTATTGAAAGATGAGTTGAATAAGCAGGCCCGGGAAAATGATTTATCCGATTATGTTGAGTTTACAGGATTTGTCGATCATCCCAATGAGTTTATGAACCATATCGACATCTTTGTCCTGACTTCCAGATGGGAAGGCTTCGGATATGTACTGACCGAAGCCATGTGTGCAAAGAATCCTATCGTGGCTTTTGATATCAGTAGTAACCCTGAACTTGTTTTTAATGAAGAAAATGGTTTTCTGATACCGTTTGAAGACAAAGAGGCTTTTGCCAATTCGATTCAATTACTTGTAACACAACCGTCGATAAGAGAAAAAATGGGGAATACAGGTTATGAAATAGTTAAGAGAAAATTTGACTTTGAACAAAATAAAAAGAAACTACTGGACTTTTTAGCTACCGATTAAGTATCCGGCTTTTATATCTGTAACGCCAATAGAAGAATCGAACTACTTGCGATGAAACGGAACTTTATCATTTACCCTTGTCATTTTCATTCAATTGTCGTATTTTTGCGGCACTTTAAAATTGATTGTAAATTAAATAATAAAATTTAGATGGCTTCTACAGCAGATTTTAGAAACGGAATGTGTATCCTGTACAATGAAAAACCTTGCTCCATTATTTGGTTTCAACATGTGAAACCCGGAAAAGGAGGTGCTTTTGTAAAGACCAAACTCCGTAATTTAGAGAATGGCAAAATCTTGGAAAATACCTTTAATGCGGGTGAAAAAGTAACAGAAATACGCGTTGAACGTCGTCCTTACCAATTCTTGTATAAAGATGATCTCGGATTCCATTTCATGCATAATGAAACTTATGATCAGATTGATCTTCAACCTGATATGGTAGACAATGCCGACCTGATGAAGGAAGGACAATATGTGGAAATGATGTTTCTTGCCGAAGAAGAAAGGGTATTGAGCTGTGAGCTGCCCCCGTTTGTTGAATTGGAAATCACCTATACTGAACCCGGAGTACGTGGCGATACAGCATCTACCTCATCATTGAAACAAGCTACGATGGAGACAGGAGCCGTAATCGGGGTTCCTTTGTTTATTGAGCAGGGTGAAAAGATTAAAGTAGATACCCGTACCCGTGAATACTCTGAGAGAGTCAAATCATAATCAATCATAAATCATACGATGAATTTTGTAGAAGAATTGCGTTGGCGTGGCATGATCCAGGAGATTATGCCCGGTACTGAAGAATTATTGCAAAAAGAAATCGCCTCAGGTTATGTAGGTATCGATCCTACTGCCGATTCATTACACATCGGACATCTGGTGAGTGTAATGATACTCAAGCATTTTCAACGTGCCGGACACCGTCCTATCGCTTTGGTCGGGGGCGCAACTGGCATGATAGGCGATCCTTCACTGAAGTCGCAGGAACGCAATCTGCTTGATGAAGCAACGCTTCGCCATAACCAGGAATCCATTAAAAAGCAATTGGCCAAGTTTCTGGATTTCGATTCCAATCAGCCGAATGCCGCTACATTGGTCAATAACTACGACTGGATGAAAGATTTTTCATTTCTTAATTTCATCCGCGACATAGGCAAACACCTTACAGTCAACTATATGATGGCTAAAGATTCGGTAAAAAAACGTCTTAGCGGGGAATCATCCGAAGGAATGTCGTTTACCGAATTCTCCTATCAGTTAATACAAGGATATGATTACCTGTATTTATACGAAAACTACGGTTGCCGTATCCAGATGGGTGGTTCGGACCAATGGGGAAATATCACTACCGGAGCCGAACTAATCAGGCGTAAACTAGGAAAGGAAGCTTTTGCCCTGGTCTGCCCGCTGATCACCAAAGCAGACGGTGGAAAATTCGGAAAGACCGAATCCGGGAATGTCTGGCTAGACAGACGCTATACTTCCCCTTACAAATTTTATCAGTTCTGGCTGAATGTCAGTGATGCCGATGCCGAAAAATACATCAAAATCTTTACCGCTCTAAGTAAGGAAGAAATCGATGCATTGGTGGAGGAACAAAAAGCAGCCCCTCATCTGCGTCCGTTGCAAAAACGCCTGGCAAAGGAAGTGACTGTGATGGTACATTCAGAAGAAGATTATCTTAAAGCGGTGGATGCCTCGAACATCCTTTTCGGCAGCTCAACAGCCGATTCGTTGAAAAACCTGGATGAAGAAACTTTTCTGCAGGTATTTGAAGGTGTACCCACTTTTGAGGTTTCCAAAACAGAATTATCTTCCGGCATCAAAGCTGTAGATTTGTTAGCAGAAAAAACATCTGTTTTTCCGTCAAAAGGAGAAATGAGAAAAACCGTACAATCGGGTGGCGTACAAATCAACAAGGAACGTATCTCTGAATTTGATATGCTGATCAACGAACAATTCCTGATCAACGGAAAATATATCCTGATACAAAGAGGCAAAAAAAACTATTATGTAGTTATTGTCAGGAGCTAAATCCGGAATTCAGCGTTTCCTGATCATTGCTTTTCAACAGATAATTCTGAATAATTGCGCAAAGGTATTCCCATATATGTTGTGTTTTTGCTCTTCATTTTTAATGTGGTAGCAGCATCAGGATATAAGGCCATAATACCGTATAAAGCGTCTGATTTTATTCATTCTATTGGAGTAAACACCCATTTCGGTTATTATGATACCCAGTATGGGTTGTATGAAGATGTTCTTAAGCCCAGGCTTATAGAGTCCGGCATCAAACACATACGGGACGGCACTTATAACGAAGATGTATTACAGAAATATCGTGATGTAGGACAATATGGTATCAGGCTACTATTGATTACCCGTCCTTCCCGGGCAATTCACCAGGCAAAGTCAATTGGCCCGATGCTTTGGGGTATGGAAGCGATCAATGAACCGGATGTAAGAAAAGAACCCGGGACCTGGGAGGAATTTGCCCGGAACGAACAACAGCAATTATTTGAAACAATTAAAAATGATGAAGCAACGAAACATATTCCAGTAGTTGGTCTTTCGTTGGCCAATATACGGGATAATCCCGCCCGGCTGGGTGATATATCCCAATGGATGGATTACGGGGGAATGCATCCTTATGCTGCCGGACAACATCCATCCAATCATTGGGGATGGGGACTTTCGATGGAGAAAGCCATTTCAACCGCCCGGTTAGTAAGCGGCGAAAAACCTTTACTGGCAACGGAATGTGGTTATCATAATAAAACTGATAATCCTCATCACCCGGGAGTATCTGAAAAAGCAGCGGCAATATACCATATCCACCTGCCATTTGTCTATTTCAATGAGGGAATTACCCGTTCGTACAAATATGAATTTCTGGATTTAAAACCAGATCCGAAGATGACTGACATGGAATGCCATTTTGGTTTGATTCGATCCGACGGAACACCCAAACCCTCGTTCTATGCATTAAAAAATTTATTGGAAATTCTTGAGGACGAAGAAATAAATTTTACCGTTGCCCCATTGATGCTCCATATAAATACTTTCGGAGATGAAAAAGTAGAGTATACATTATTGCAAAAATCCGATGGCAGTTATTGGCTGGCCTTGTTCAGGAATGTGACCGTATTTGAGCTGGACAGGAAAGAAGATATTGATCCGGTATCTATTCCCGTCCAACTACGATTTAAAAAAGCTCCCAGGAAAATAAGCCTTTATATGCCGAATGTTTCAGATCAATTTTTGTTATCATTGCAAAAGCAAAAACAGCTGGATTTATCCCTGGGATCTGAATTATTATTGATTGAAATTGAAAAATAATTTGTTAACCATAAGGATTGACAAGTAATATTATAATACGAAAAAAAAATGTTAAGAATTGCCGTTCAGGCCAAAGGCCGTCTTTATGAAGAAACCATGAATCTGCTTACTGAAGCGGGAATCCGCCTGGAATCAGGGAAGCGGACATTATTGGTACCTGCCAAAGGATTTCCTGTAGAAATCCTCTTTTTGCGCGATGATGATATTCCGCAGGCCGTTGCCGATGGAGTGGCAGATGTAGGTATAGTAGGTGAAAACGAATATGCCGAACGCAAAAAAAACGTTCAGATCATCAAACGTCTTGGTTTCAGCAAATGCCGTTTATCCCTGGCGATTCCCAAAGACGAGGAATACAATGGATTGGATTGGTTCAAAGGAAAAGTCATTGCCACCTCTTATCCTGTTATCTTAGAGAATTTTCTTTCAGAAAACAACATCAAAGCCGATACACATGTGATCTCAGGTTCAGTCGAGATTGCTCCCGGTATCGGTCTGGCCGATGCTATCTTTGATATTGTAAGTTCCGGTAGCACTCTGGTAAGTAACCGGTTGAAGGAAGTTGGGGTAGTGATGAAGTCGGAAGCCTTGCTGATAGGAAATCCCGGATTATCTGATGAAAAGAAAAAAATACTCGATGAGGTTATTTTCAGGATCAATTCCGTACAAACCGCAGAAGGGAAAAAGTATATTCTGCTGAATGCCCCTAATGATAAAATTAATGAAATTATTGAGGTATTGCCAGGAATGAGAAGTCCCTCCGTACTCCCGTTGGCAAAAGAAGGGTGGAGTTCTTTACATTCGGTAATTGAAGAAAATCGTTTCTGGGAAATTATCGGAAGGCTGAAAATGTTGGGAGCCGAAGGTATTCTTGTCATACCGATTGAAAAGATGATCCTATAAGCCACTACGAAGTTTTTTTAATAATTACCTGATGTTACGCAGAGATTAGGTTTTTATTCAAAAAATAAGCGTTTCGCCATGAAATGGCAGATTATTTTAACCCAATGGCTTCAGCCTTGGGAAATGAAAACGAATTCGGACAAAGCGGGCTGCAAGCCCAGGTTAATTAGCTAACCTGGGCTTGCAGCCCGAAGAATCAAAAATGATCAAAATCCCGAGGCGTTGCCGTCGGGCTAAATTAAAACGGACTTACAGTCCTTGATATATTGATGTTTGAAAGCAATATTATCAAAATCACTCCTATGCGTAATGTTCTTGCTGATAAATAACCCAAACGGATTATTACGTAACATCAGTTATTACTTATTTACATAAGTAATCAGAATCATATTAAAACAAATCCCTTCTTCAAAAATAGCGTTGAAGAAGGGATTTGTTTTTTCCCGGAACGTCTTCCGGGAAAAATAAACCTATATTTATCTATCTATGTTTTTATAGTGTTCGTAACGCTTCATTATTTGTACAACAAAGGCGTACGTTTCCTTTCCTTTGCATCGCCCGTGACGAACTTCAGGATCTTTATAATATTTCGGATCAGCTTTATTCAACAAACAAGAATCAACATTATTGTCCCATACAGTAGCATCCTTACCGTATTTTTCAGCCAATCGCTGGGCATCCATCACATGGCCGGGACCGATGTTGTATGAAGCCAGAACGAATTTGATCCGTTCTTCTGTATCTGAAATCGTTTCAGACAACATCTTATCTAAATACTTGATATATTTCACGCCTGCTGCAATGTGTTTTTCAGGGGATGCAGTAGTGTCGATACCAAAAAATTCCAATGTTGACGGCATCATCTGCATTAATCCGTATGCTCCTTTCCTGGAACGCGCCTCAGGCTTGAATTTGGATTCCTGACATACCAAAGATGCTAGTAAACGCCAGTCCCATCCGATTTCAACACTGTACTTCTTGAATAGATCGTCATATTCGGAAATGACTCCGGTACGGCTGGCAAAATATTTCGTATTGACATTGAACAAAAGGGTCCTGCTTTCATGGTATTTTTTATACAAAACGGCATATTTATTGGTCTTCCTGAAATTATCCAACCATTGATTTATCTCACCCAATAGCTCTGATGATGTAGGTCTCACTACCCAACCGATAGGTAATTCGCCCAGTTGGGTCTGCATATCCAGGTTAGGATAACGCTCCATGATCAAACGGGCAATAGAATATTTGCATGCTGCGTAATCCAGTTCCCCTTCTTCAACCAGATTGATCAACGCTTCCGGTTCGATCTCCCTAAGCGTTACAAACTTAATATGCCGTCCGTCAATAAAATCTGCGTTGTTCTCTAACGGTGACCAACCGGATGTATACACCATTTTTCCGTTCAGATCTTCAGGATCACGGACCAGAACCTGTTCAACCTGTTCAGTTGTCATTTTACGCCATGACTCGGGTTTACGCTGAATCAGCACTTTTTGATCCTGATAAAGCATTTCACTATTTGCAGCTTTTGAACTGTCAATGTTTGCTATCAAACCTGAAACAATCATATCGCAACGGCCTTCCGATAGGCTCTGCAGGTTATCTGCATAACTTTTCCCGATCTGGATATCCACCTTCAGTCCAAGATGTTTCCCTAATTCGGAGAGTATTTCATACTGAAATCCCATTGGCTCACCTTTGTAAATGAAATAATCTACTGAATTATGATCAATAGATACAATCAAGCTATTCCTGTCACGGATTTCTGATAAGTCGATTACCTCCTGTGTTATTTCTTCCTGTGTTTGTTGTGTGCAAGCACTCAACCATAATAACATAATTCCTAAAACATTTTTTATTACTTTTTTCTTTTTTTGATTTTCACAAATCATGATGAATTTATTTGGTTAATACTAAGGTGTAAGGGTCAATCATAGAAAGCCCACGAAACGCCGAATTTCACCCTGAGTGTATTCAGGGGATAGCGGTACACCATAAAATAATCTCTTCCTAAAGGTTCCAGCATAGCACTAAGTCCTTCCGTTTTAACAAACAGACGGGCTTTTTTTATCTGGAAATTTAAAAAAACGTCAAAAAACGGATAGTTTCCTATTTTTTGTTCTTCCTGCAGGTAAAACATTCCCGAAGAAGGCATATAGGCATATGCATAATATTTGGTATGGTAATTTATATCCCATCCCAATTGTACTTTTAACACATCCCGTACCAACCATGCTTCAAAATAAGTAGATTGGTATCCGGCAAAAGCCGGCAACGGAATGACATTTTCGTGAGAACTATACTGTCCGTAAAGCCTGAACAAAAAACCGAATTTCCACCATTTAATATCTTTTTCAATGAACGCTGTTCCTGTAACAATCAAATCCGAATATTGTTCAGGTACAGCATCCGAATTGATAAAAACATGATTATTCAATTGTGAGACATAAACCCCGGCTTTAAATTTACGATGGGGTATTATAAACTCACCCCTCAACCTGATTTCCTGGGATGATTTGAAATCATTGTCCCAAACCAACCAGTTGGATGCATATTTATTTAAAAAATAACTCGGCTTTGCATTTTCAATATTTCCTCCTAACAAGAGTGTATTTTTTCCCTTTTTGGTATAATAATGCAATTGTACATTTCCGTCAATATTGAAATCACCGATTTTATATCCTGTAAAATAAAGTCGTCCGCTAAAATCCCAGTTAAGATAACGTCCGGTATGATTGAAAAAACGTCCGGTAAGTGCGGTATTGAAATATTTTTTCGTTCCCCGGTATACCACACTGGTATCGCTCCATGTTACCGGCAGTGTTTCGCCACCCCATACATTACCCGAAGAAGATCCTCCTTCCCTTGATATAATCGTAGAATCCGGAATGATATTATTGTTGTAACGATCCATTTCATTCAGGAGACCGACACTAAAACCTGCCGTAAATTTGCTACGTGACTGTTCTTTGAGCATTAACTCAAAATGATTGAAAATACGTCTGAAATATAGTGAATCATGGGTCGCTTTCGTACCGAAATTAGGTGTCGTTCCAAGATATATATCCGTATCGGTGAATTCCCGTTTATTCCATTCGTATTTGAAGGTATGGTTCAATGTAAAACGCGATACATTGATAGAGTCGGTCGGAACACCTTTGTTAAAAAGATCCAGTTTCTTAAAAGAATAAGCATGCTGCACATACAAACTCCTGTTAAGGAAAATGGTTTTTCCCGAAAGGGAACGAACGGTATAATTTTGCGGACGCAGCCGCGGTTCATTATGATGTTGTTCGAAATTGGCAATTCCACCATTTTCCCTCATACGGATGTTGTTCCAGTTAAAATTAGCATACATGGAATACTGGCTGCCCCGAAATGCCGAAAATAAGGAAAATGCATTATCAGATGAGTTCTGGTTTGGATATTGCCCGACAGAAGCCAGAATATCATAATTCAACCCGACATTCCATCTCTTATTAACATTCTGCGTATGGACAATACTCAAAATGGATTCGTTTTCAGCCTTTGATCCTGCCGAAGAATAACAAACATTCGTATATGGGGTCTGGGTATGATAATATACCGTTTCTTCGGGATTATGCATGTAAACGGACAAATGATCCGTAAAAAGAAAATCCGAAGGACGCTTTCGTGCTTCAAATCCGATCGGGTAGTAAGAAAGTCCGGTATTTCCCAAAGAGGGACCGATATAATACTTTTTCATCACCGGATTGTTGATCTCAAAACGGGAAAGGGTAGTATCTATATCAACCTGTATCCGCGCAAATGAATTTTTATCCAATACGTTAAATGCATATATCCTGTTAGATAAAGTATCCAAAGGATCTGCCAGTCCAATAATGACAATTTTAGGAACAGAATCCTTTAAAGAAACAATGGTATCATTCACCGATTGATGTAAGGCATTGCCGATAGAATCGGAGGAAAACGATAATGAATCCTCAGGTATGATCCGAATAGTATCTTCCAGCGGCACCATTACAGGCAATTGGGAAATAGACACAGAATCCTTTTCCTGTCCGAAAATGAAACCAGAAGAATTTGCTAAAAGCATCCAGATACTGATGCATAAGCACTTTATGAAAAATAAAAAATAATTTTTCATGGCGGCAAAGATACAGCTAAAAACGAAAAAGAAATAGATGCAGCCTACTTTTTTGCCAACATGTCATCCCATATCATTTTATGCCTGTGTTTATCGCCGCAAAAATAGATTATTTTTGGGACTATTCCTTATGATCCGTAGTTTCATAAAGCCATATCCTATCCGGAAAACCATTACTTCATTCTTTTCTCAACTGTCGGATCATTTAACCTTACCCAATAGATCGCTATCGGCTCGTCCTTTTCAGGAATACCGTTATTATTGGCATCATGCCTGGTGTATATGTACATGATATCATTCTTATAATCATAAGTCGACCTTAAAGCAGAATAACCCGACGGGATCAGTTATGTTTTCTTATGGTTGAACTGGTCGATATGGTAAAATTTCCTCATGTCTTTGGTGTTGATCAGAGAATCCTGATTGGTATCCTCATCATAAACTGAAACCAGAAAATAATCCCTTGAAACCGGTTGATGTCTCAAAGAATCTCTTTTTAGTCCGGGAAAATACAAAGTCCTGATGAGTACCGGATTTTCAAAAAAGTAAGATAATTTTTCGGTTTCAATATCATAATGTCCGATATTGATCAGGTTATAACCGTACACAATATCAATTCCCGGCATAAAATACTTGTAGTAATCTTCTTCATCCTTATCCCAATAACTAAAATATGTCATACCGAGGCCATATTGAACATCCTTATCCGTTTTCGGATTGATCTTGTAAATGGGGATTAGCCTGATCCTGTCTATTCCGGTTAAAAGTACCGAATTGGACGAACTTGTCAGTTGCCCATAGGTCGGATTATCTTTGGTTGCAATTCCGGTGGGCATATTCTGCTGAAATTCATTGTATGTAAGTTGCTCTATTTTCTTCTCTGTTTTTTTACCACAGGATACCATCAAAAAAACGATCAGGAATAACCATATTTTACTGCCTTGTTTTTGGAGGTTTTTCATTTTCATTTAATTACAGACAATTTATATTTATCTTACAACACGTGCAATATACAAATTATTTATCAACACCTTAATCTCTAAACATCTCATTGAATTTCAGTACTCTTATATGTAAAATCAATACCTTGAACAAAGAAAGTATAAACGATATAAGTTGGAAAAGAATAAGTATTGTACCTTTGCGCGCCATACAATGTTCATATTGTATGATATATAATTATTCCATCCATGATTACATTTGAAGATCTAGACATCTCACCGCTTATCACCAAAGCTTTATATGAATTGGGATTTGAATACCCAATGCCCGTACAGGAAAAAGTGATTCCCCTGCTATTAAAAAATGAAACGGATATAGTTGCCCTGGCGCAAACCGGAACAGGAAAAACAGCTGCTTTCGGTATTCCGGTAATTCAGGGAATTGACCCTGACAAAAATTATCCACAGGCCCTGATCCTGGCTCCGACACGGGAATTATGCGTTCAGATTGCTGATGACCTGCAGGATTATTCCAAATATATCGACGACGTTCGTATCCTTGCTGTATATGGCGGTTCAAGTATTGAAATGCAAATCAATGCCCTGAAAAAGGGTGTCCATATCATCGTAGCTACTCCGGGACGTTTATGCGACCTGATCCAGCGTAAAAAAGTGATCCTGAAGCATGTGAAAAAGGTGATCCTGGATGAGGCGGACGAGATGCTTCATATGGGATTTATAGACAGCATTAATGAGATACTGGCCCAGGTGCCCAAAGAAAGGAATACCCTGTTGTTTTCAGCTACCATGCCTAAAGAAGTAGCAGGAATCGCAAAGGACTATATGACCGATCCGGAAGAAATCACCATCGGTAAGAAGAATTCCGGGGCTGAACATGTTAAACATATCTGTTATACGGTACATGCCCGTGACAAATATCAGACCCTGAAGCGTATCGCCGATTATCATCCGAATATATATGGTATCGTATTTTGCCGCACCCGAAAAGAAACGCAGGATATTGCCGACAGCCTGATTCAGGACGGCTACAATGCAGATGCCCTGCATGGGGATCTCTCGCAATCACAACGTGACTATGTGATGCAAAAATTCCGTAATAAGAACCTGCAATTGCTGGTAGCCACCGATGTCGCCGCCCGCGGACTGGATGTCGATAACCTGACGCATGTGATCAATTACAATCTTCCTGATGATCCCGAGGTATATACACATCGTAGCGGACGAACCGGAAGAGCAGGAAAACCTGGAGTTTCAATAGCCATTGTAAATTTAAAGGAAAAGCACCTGATACGCCGGATCGAAAAAATGATCAACAAGTCTTTTGAAATGGCTGAAGTTCCTACAGGACGGGAAATCTGTGAAAAACAACTGTTCCACCTGATTGATAAAGTGGAAAAAGTTGAGGTAGATCATGCCCAAATAGAATCCTATCTGCCTGCCATTTATCGGAAATTAGAATGGTTTGACAAACAGGATCTTATTCAGAGATTTGTTTCTCTTGAATTCAATCGTTTCCTCAGTTATTACCGTGATGCTGCCGATATTATCAGTGAGTCGGAGTTCAAAGGAAAAAAACAGGAACGATCCAAAAGATTGGCAGATACGGATTATACCCGCTTATACATCAATCTGGGACGAAAAGACAGGATTGCCCCACCTAGCCTGATCGAAATGGTAAATGAGGTGGTACCCGGCGCTTATGTCCCGATCGGGAGAATCGATATTTATGATACCTATTCTTATTTTGAAGTAGCCACACCATATGCTGCACAAATAATGAACGAATTGAAACAGATGGCTTATCGTAACCGTCCGCTCAATCTGAATTATGCTTCTGAAGATAACAAAAGTGCACATAAGAAAAAGCCGGGGAACAAAAATGAGAAAACATGGAACAACGATAAAAGAAAAGACAGTAAGCGCAAAAACCCTAAAAATGAAAATCAGACAAGCCATCGCAGAAGATAACGGACTGATACATGATCTGGCTGTACCCGCATGGGAAGTAGCATATGCTGACATTCTAACTAAAGAGCAGTTTGCATACATGATAGAAAAAATGTATTCAGATGAGGCGTTGAAGCAGCAAATGAAAGACGGGCATACTTTTTTCATCGTTTCACTTGATGACGGAAAACCGATTGGCTTCGTATCCATTAATCCCAAGTCTGAGAGCCTGTATATCCTGGAAAAATTATATGTCTTACCGGAAGCGCACGGATCCGGAGCCGGGCGTTTTCTTGTGGAACACGTCGAAAAGCATATTTGCGAACTTCATCCCGGAAAAAAAATCACCCTTGAACTGAATGTAAACCGCAATAACAAAGCGGTAAATTTTTACCAGCATATTGGCTATCATGCGGATCGTAAAGTTGATGAATATATCGGCAATGGGTTTTACAAGAATGATTACATCATGCAGAAAATCTTAGGGTAATTTCTTCTAAAAAAATCATTCTCAAAAAATCGAACTTTCACATTATTTACCCGTCATATGACTATTAAATTGGTCATGGATTAATTTGGAGGACCGCCACCCGGCCTGAACCCTCCGCCACCTTCTCCTTCAAACCGACGGGGCATCCCCTCTCCTCCGGGCATCCCGTCCCGGGATCTGCCGGATTGATTAATATTCCCGCCAAATGAAGTGAACCTATACGAAAAGCTGAACATCACAAAACGACCTATCGTGTTGGTATGCGTATCTTCTATATAATTATCGGTGGTGGTACGCCTGTAATTCTTATTTTGCTTTAAAATATCATATACGCTCAATTTCAGGGTTCCTCTCTTATTCTTGAATATCAGTTTGGATATATCCGCATTCCACATAGTCATATCACGGTTGAAATCATCATCATAGCCTCTGTAAAAGTTATAATTTACATTGCTGGAAAGTATAAAACTCCAGGGAAGATTGATCAACAAATCTCCGGATAAGGTATGATTATAATAATTCGTGGTGGCTTTGTTTTCAAGCGAATAACGGGCCTGATTATACCCCAGCCGATAAGTCCCCATCAGTTCCAGCCAGTCATTACGGAAGGTCATCCGGAATGTTTCGCTAAGCCCTGTATTCTTTGTATAATTCTTTACACTTTCCGTACTATCTATGCTGGAATAATTGACGCTGTTTCCATAATTTCCCGATAAGGTATTGCTCATGGATAATTTGGTATTGGGTATGGGCATATTTACCATAATCCTTGCATTAAGGTTATATACCCCATTGACATTGACCGGTTTGGTGAATTGTTTACCTGTTCCATCATATCTGGTAAAATTTACAATGCTGTTGTTGGTGGTATTGAATGATAGTGAAGTCAGGAAAGTCCGTAGGTTCGATGCGTTGAAGTTATTATATGTCACGCTCAGGTTGTGACGGAAGGACGGTTTCAGATCCGGGTTTCCTTCCCGTTCATACAATGGATTGGTATTGTCGGCAACCGGTTGCAACTGTTGTATGGTTGGTTGTTGTGTTGACCCGCGGTAATCGAACCTGAGTTGGTTCTGGCGTGAATTTCCATAGGTCAGATTCGCCGAAGGAGAAAAATTCACCACATCTTGCGTCAGCCGGTCCCTGTCAGGCCAGGTAATACTGGTCAATGACGACGGCTGCAAGCCAACGCCCAGTGTATAACTATATTTTTCACGCCTAGTGTTGAACCGGATATCAAACTGCTGATTTACATAAGTATTTTCATATTTACTGGAATAGGCAGAATCCAACAGATCGTAATTATTGGTCAGTTCATTAAAATCATAAGTACGTCTTTCTGATATGGTATTATTTTTATTGTAGGAATAAGAAAATTCCAGAAACCGGTTGTTTCCGAAAGGTTCAGTATAAGACGCGCGTATTCCGTAGTTATAACCGTTATTATTATTGGTATATGTCTGGTCTACCGTATCTGTTTCAAACAGGTTATTTTGGCTATTCCATGTAATATTGTCCTGGAAATTGGTCCCGTCGGATTGATTGTCAGAAACCCCATACGAAAGATTTACCGACAATGTACGACCTGCTTTGTTGAACTTATGCCGCCACAACAAGCTCCCGGAGGTCGATAAGGAATTGTTGCTCGAACCGGAAAGTGTATTACCCTCATTCAACATCATGCCGGCACGCGTCTCCGTCAGATAATTATATATACCATCGCTTTCTCCTTTTCCTATATTCAGGTTTGGCCGGAACAATATGGAATTGTTATCATTGATGGTATAATCCAGTTCCAGGTTGATCCGGTGGTTTTGGGAATTCCTGTTTTGCGACTGGTTTTGCGTGTAATAGAAAACACTGTCAGGAAGGATATTTTCACGGATACTTTGCTGATCCATTTTGCTGTCTACAACATTGAAAAAATAATTACCGCCAAGCTTCAATTTTTCTCCGAACCGGTAATTAATATTGGCACCTCCGGATGTCGTAGTATTAATTCCTCCACCTCCCGAGCTGATGCTGAACCCTCCTAAATTGTAGTTTCCACCGCCGCCGCCACGATTTCCACCGCCGCCACCGCCACGGTTTCCGCCACCACCACCCGATCTACGGCCACCGCCACCCGTACTGCTCATTGCATCCCCCATAAAATCTGTAAATCCGATATTATTGGTATTGTTAGTAGACAATAGGGCAGCCAGTTGTGTCTCCCCCTGGAAATAACTGATCATGCCATTTCCATTGTACCGGTCATCAGTACCATACCCAACGGAAGCCCTTCCAAAAAGTCCGTTACGGTTACCCGGACGCAGGGTAAGGTTGATCACTTTTTCAGTATTATCATCTTCTATTCCGGTAAACTGCGCCTGATCGGATTTTCTATCTACTACCTGTACTTTGTCAATGATATTGGCAGGTAAGTTTTTCATAGCGACTTTAGGGTCATCGCCAAAAAATTGTTTCCCTTCTACATATACTTTGGTAATTTGCTGTCCACCAGCGGTAACGGAGCCATCAGATTCAACTTCCACACCAGGTAGTTTTTTCAATAGATCTTCCACAACGTCACTTTCCTGTGTTTTATAAGCAGATGTATTGAATTCGATGGTGTCCCTTTTTACAATAATAGGATTAAATTTAGCAGCTACCACTACCTCTTCAAGTTCCAGATCCTGTTTATGGATATATATTCTTCCCAGGTTGATGTTCCGGGAACTTCCCGATAAATTTAACGGACGGAACAATGTCTTATACCCCAAATAGCTGACCACTAATTGATATCGCCCGGAAGGAATATTTTTCAATTCGAACTTTCCCGAAGCATCGCTCATTCCTCCGGATACAAATATCGAATCTTTTTCTTTAACAATCATGACATTAGTCGCATCCAGTGCTTGTAAGGCAACACTGTCAATCACAAATCCCGCAATAGTATAGGTATTATTCTGAGCAAATAAAGGTTGTGCGAACGAGCAAATCAATATGAACAAGGCCGGGTAAAACAGGTTGATCAGTTTATTCATGATAAAAGGATGGGTTAATTGTCGTTTATTCTTTATCCTATTGACTACACAAGTAGAAAAAGGTTTATTGTACTTTCTTTTTTCTATTTGATTTCCTGATACGCATGACATAACACATGCTGACTATTTTGATTACATTTGCATTTACATTGATAGATGAATGAACCATGATCGATAATAACGCTTCTGTTCTTTTGATTTATACCGGAGGTACTATAGGTATGATGGAGAATGAAGAAACCGGATGTCTGGAATCTTTTGATTTTGAACATCTGAAAAATAATTTACCGGAATTCGGAAAGCTGAGATTTAAAATCGACAGTACCCAGTTCGATCCGCCTATTGACTCATCGGATATGAACCTGAAATGTTGGCAGAAGATCGTCCGGATCATACAGGAGAATTACAATCATTATGATGGATTCGTTATCTTACATGGGACGGATACGATGGCTTATACCGCATCTGCACTTAGCTTTATGTTGGAAAACATCGACAAACCGGTCATCCTTACTGGCTCCCAGTTACCTATCGGGAAAGTGCGTACCGATGGTAAGGAAAATCTGATCACGGCATTGGAAATAGCCGTAGATAAAGATCATAACGGACATCCCTTTGTCCCTGAAGTCTGTATCTTTTTCCAGAATGACCTGATGCGGGGAAACCGGACAAAAAAAATCAATGCCGAGAATTTCAGTGCATTCAAATCATTCAATTATCCTGTCTTGGCAAAAGCAGGGGTTCATATCAAATACGAACATCACCTGATCATACATCCCCGTATAAGAAGACTACCCAAGTTCCATTATTTGCTCGATCCCAATGTGGTCATATTGAAGATATTTCCGAATATGTCACCCGACATGGTGGATGCTATTTTGCATATTCCTGACTTAAAGGGGGTTGTACTGGAAACTTACGGAACCGGAAATGCCCCTAATCAGAAATGGTTCCTCGACTCGATAAAAAATGCTATTGACAGAGGAGTGGTAGTAGTGAATATTACCCAGTGTATATCCGGAACGGTCGAAATGGGACGTTACCAATCCGGATCAATTTTATGGAATATTGGTGTGGTAAGCGGATACAACAGTACCACCGAAGCTGCGGTTACAAAACTTATGTTTCTTTTGGGACATGGGATGTCCGCCGAAGAAGTAAAAAACCATATGCGGTGTTCCCTGGTAGGAGAAATAGATACCCATTAACGATTTTACTATTGTTCCGACAACTTAAAGAACATTTAAGTATACAGCACACAATTTATGTCATATTTTATATACATAATCAGTTTGACCAATGTGACTTAAGAAAATAATAAATAGTACTGAGTGCTTAATATTCAGCTGTTTTTGATTATTTTTTAATATTTTTATCAGGAAGATAGACAAATTTAAACTTACTTTGCAATAAGTTTTAAAATACAATATGTATTGGTATGAGTTTCTTTTTAACTGCTTTTGTCCTCATCATACTTGATACCATCACGGTCCGGGGAATAAAATATATTTTCCCTAATTTCTGGATACGTCACAAGTCAGGAATAAAAACATTCTTTATCCTACAGGTAATATTCTTCCTTTTCTTTCTTATGGGGGGATTCTTTTTGCAGGAACATACCCGCGATTACAGGGTATTTACCGTATATTATTACCTCTTTGGATTAATGGTCGC
The DNA here is from genome assembly GCA_031275285.1 of Bacteroidales bacterium. Lineage (NCBI taxonomy): Bacteria > Pseudomonadati > Bacteroidota > Bacteroidia > Bacteroidales > Bacteroidales bacterium. The sequence continues at coordinate 38,920 of JAISOY010000089.1, forward strand.
ACTTTATTCGCCAAAAACGATATTTGCCATCTCATTGGTTTTAGATATCATCATTTCCAGAACCGGTAATAAGAAACGGCGTTCCCGGAATTTGTCCCCCAAAAATCCAAGCCATATCCTGGCAAAATGCGGAATGGTGACAGGTGTGTGTATGACGCTTATCATCGTTTGGGGAATTTTATTTGGACGTTATAATTATGATGTTCATCATGTTCAGATCACATTTGACGATTTGCCTGTAAAATTTGACGGATTTAAAATTGCACAGATATCCGATGTACATGCAGGTAGTTCGGCCGGAATGATCCACCGGTTTCAAAAAGCGGTCGATCTGATCAACCAACAGGCTCCTGACATAATTGTATTTACTGGTGATATGGTCAACAACTTTGCGGAAGAAACTTATCCGTTGATCCCTGTTTTTTCGGGATTAAAAGCTTCCGGCGGGAAATATGCCGTAATGGGGAATCATGATTACGGTATGTATTATAAGTGGAAAACACCTGCTGAAGAAAAAGCCAATATACAAAATACAGAGCAGGCAATTACCTCAATGGGGTTTGATTTATTAAACAACAGATCTGTCGTTATTGAAAAGGATTCACTTAACCGTATTGCCGTTGTCGGTATTGAGAATTGGGGTATACGCGACCGGCATCCTAAATTGGGAGATATTGATATAGCTACAGATTCTGTTAAAGATATTCCTTTCAAAATATTACTTTCCCATGACCCTTCATTCTGGGCCGAAAAAATAAAAGGGAAAACAGATATCCCTCTTACACTTTCCGGTCATACCCACGGGATGCAGATTGGCGCCAGATTTGGAAAAAGACGTTTCAGTCCTGCACGGATGCAATATGAGTATTGGGCAGGTTTATATCAGGTAAACCGGCAATATTTATATGTAAACCGGGGATTGGGAGTCATTGCCTTTCCGGGAAGGATAGGGATGCCGCCTGAAATCACCATCCTTGAATTAAAACGAAAGGACTAACCGGCTGATAATGCTTTCATCAAAAAAGAAGAAAACAGAAATCTCTTTGATAATTTCTTTTTTTTCCCTATCATTGTCAAGATTAGTCTTACTTATTGAGATTTAAAAAACATAAGTAGCCCTAAATTTTTGTTATATGATTACCGTTTTAAATAAGAATAATTCACTTTTTAATACGTTTCTATCCGAAACCAGGGACGAACATATCCAAAAAGATAGCTTTCGTTTTCGAAGAAACCTGGAACGGATGGGGTCCATCATGGCTTATGAAATAAGCAAAAAGATGGATTACAATACACATCAGGTATCCACTCCTTTAGGTATTGCCGAGGAGCAAACCATAGCTTCTCCGCCCGTTGTTATATCCGTATTGCGGGGCGGTGTTCCGATACACCAGGGCATCCTTAATTTTTTTGACAGCGCTACGGGAGGGTTTATTTCCATCCGGCGGGATCACGACAAACAAGGTAATTTACAGATAAGTATAGAATACGTATCATGCCCTTCAATTGATGGAAAGGAAGTGATCTTATGTGATGCCATGATTGCTTCCGGAGCATCCATGTCGTTGACATACCAGACATTATTGTCCCTGGGGACTCCCAGGCATGTTCATTTGATCTCCATAATTGCTAGCAGGGAGGGTCTTGATAATCTACGGAAGCGGATTTCACCTGAAAACACCTCTGTCTGGCTTGGAGCAATCGATGACGAACTAACCGTGAAATCATATATAGTCCCTGGATTAGGGGATGTCGGAGATCTTGCATTCGGAGAGAACCTGGCACAACATGCAGAATAAAACCAGTTTAAATTATATATTCATGAAGACATTCAGTCAATTGTCCAATCAAATTTTTAACGAAAGTATCGATCAGTATCATATTCATGATGATGTAGATACTGAAATACAAAATCCATATGCGCTCAAAAGCATAGAATATTATTTATTTTTAAAAAACTGGATAGATACAGTCCAATGGCATTTAGAAGATATCATCCGCGATCCGGGAATTGATCCTGTGGAAGCCTTAAAAATCAAACGCCGCATCGACCGGTCCAACCAGGATCGAACAGATCTGGTAGAATTAATCGACAGCTATTTTCTTGATCAATATAAAGAAGTGGTTATTCTTCCTGAAGCAACCATTAATACTGAAAGTCCGGCCTGGGCCATTGACCGGCTATCTATCCTGGCCCTGAAAATATATCATATGCTACAGGAAGTGAACCGTCCTGAAGCGTCGCCTGAACATGTAGCACAATGCCAGCAAAAGCTGAATATCCTTAATGAGCAACAGAAAGATTTGTCAACAGCCATTGATACCCTTTTGGCAGATATCAAATCCGGAAGAAAATACATGAAAGTGTATAAACAGATGAAAATGTACAACGATCCTGAACTGAATCCGGTATTGTATTCTGGTGCCAAATAAACAATAACAGGATAACAAAGCATTCAGCAGATCACGATGATAGGTGCCGGGCATATGTTGGACATGATCCACAAGGTAAAGCAAAATTTATCTATGTTGCCATCCAAACGGTCCAAATTTAAAGAACATGGTAAAAAATCATTTTCCATAGCTCCTAAAAATGCCCCTGTCTATCATAAAAACATTTCTAAAGAAGAACTGGATATTATCTTATCAGAAATACAAAATAAAGCATTAAAAGAAAAGAAGAAAAAACTATTGATATCTATTGTTTCCGGACTTTTTTCATTGCTTCTTTTTCTTCTGGTCGCATATTTTTTCCATCGGAGTTTATCATCGATACAATCTTAGATTATATGGATGATAAAACATAATTACACAAATCATTAATTTAAATTGATGAATATTCAAAGTGTGATTAATTTTGAATTCGAAATTTTAAATTCGAAATTATATAAATGGCCCATATCTTAATTATCCGTTTTTCAGCTATTGGTGATGTGGCAATGACGGTACCTATTGTTACGGCATTGGCCGAACAACATCCTGAAGATTGCTTTACCATGGTGTCCCAGTCTTTTCTGGCTCCACTATTTTCTTATTGCCCATCTAATGTCCGGTTTAAGGGGATCGACTTAAAGACAGGATATCCCGGCTTAAAAGGTATGTACAGGTTGTATAAAGAATTGTCGATAGAAAAGTATGATTCTTTTGCAGATATTCATGATGTATTGCGTACAAAATTTTTACGCCTTTTATTTCGTCTTGGAGGCGTAAAAGTAAAACACATCAATAAAGGCCGGAAAGAAAAGCGTTTGCTTACCCGGAAAAAAAATAAGGTTTTTCTTCCGTTAAAAACATCGACAGAGCGTTATGCTGATGTGTTCCGGTCTATCGGTTTACCTGTTACAGCTGACTTTCATTCTATCTTCAAAAACTCAACAGCCGATTTTCAGATGATCGATCACCTTACAGGAAAAAAGGAGGATAAGTGGATAGGAATCGCTCCTTTTGCAAAGCATCAGGGGAAAATATATCCAATCAACCGGACAGAAGAAATATTGGCATATTTCGCACATCAAAAGGTGAAAATATTTTTGTTCGGAGGAGGTGCTAAAGAAAAAGAAATACTGGAAAATTGGGAAAAAAAATATCCCAATACCATATCTGTTGGTGGAAAAATCGGATTAGCCCAGGAATTGATCTTAATGAATTACCTCGATGTAATGTTTTCAATGGACTCCGCCAACATGCACCTGGCTTCGCTTACTGCTACCCAGGTAGTGTCAGTGTGGGGTGCAACACATCCATACGCAGGATTTTATGGATATGGCCAAAATCCTGAAAACGCAGTCCAGATCGATTTATTCTGCCGGCCTTGCTCAATATATGGCAATAAGCCCTGTTACAGAAATGATTATGCCTGTCTAATGGAAATTTCACCAAAAATGATCATTGGAAAAATATCAGCCTTATTAAATAATTAACGTTTGTATCACTACTAAAAATGGTTTTTATCGTCTTTTTGTTAAAAAATGATTTACTTTGCATAGTTTTTAGTTTCTTGAAAAAATATGATTAGCAGAAGATTGCTTCGCATAAAGATTTTACAAGTTTTGTATGCCCACTTCAATTCGGTTGAACCGGGGTTAGTTAAATCGGAAAAGGAGTTGGGTTTCAGTATAAAAAAAGCTTATGATCTTTATTATTATTTATTTTTATTGATCATTTCAACAAAACGGTATGCTGAATCCCGTATTGAATTAGCCAGGAATAAGCGACTCCCTACTTTTGAAGACCTACACCCGAATACCAGGTTTATAGATAATGAAGTAATCCGTCAAATTGAGGAAAGCCCGGCCTTTAATGCTTACCTGAGTGAACAAAAACTGAGTTGGGTCAATTATCCGGAACTCATTAAAAATCTATACAACAGATTGGTAGAGTCTCCGTATTATTTAAATTACATGGAGGCCGATACATGTAACTATGAAGATGATAAAAACCTATTAATAGAGTTTTATAGCAATGAAATAGAAGAACATGAAATGTTTTTCAAAATCATGGAAGAACAGAGCATTTTCTGGAACGATGACATTGAATTTGTAGTGAGCATGGTGGTAAAAACCATTAAAGGAATGAAAGAGGATAAAAGTATCAAGCTATTGCCCATCTACAAATCTGAAGACGATAAAGAATTTGCATTTAAATTATTACGGACTTCTATTCGAAACTATGCCGAATATGAAAAACGGATAGAAGACAGTGTGGATAATTGGGATATTGAACGTATTGCTATGATTGATAACCTGATCATGCAAATGGCCATTAATGAATTAATTGAATTTCCTTCCATTCCCATAAAAGTCACATTTGATGAATATCTGGAATTGGCAAAATATTATTCTACCCCTAAAAGTTCTATCTTCATCAATGGTCTACTGGATAAGATATCTTCCGATCTAACCAAGGAAGGAAAAATCGTCAAAATCGGTCGTGGACTGATTACTGAAAGTTAATCGTTATAACTATCCTATAAAAAAGAAAGACGTATGGAATCCACACGTCTTTCTTTTTTATAAATTATTTTGATCTATTTTAATAAAATTTCGATCGCATATCTTTAATATTGGCTGCTTTCCTTAATGCCTGCAAAGACTCTGAAGCAGATCTGTTCCTATAAGTGGAAAGTAATCGGTTTTTAGCTTCTCCGACCATTCCTTCCTCAGGTTCTGTTATTTGTTTTACAGTAACAAGATATACACCATTGGCTCCTTCAACAGGTTGTGAAATATTACCTTCAGGTAAAGTGGTAGCAGCTGCAATCAACTTAGGTTCGATACCAGCACTAGGCACAGAAAATGAAGAAAATGTAATTTCAGAAGCTGATTCAACAGGTATTCCCAGTCCTAATGCCATTTCCGAAAATGATTGTGCATTTTTAGCAGCATCTGAAAGGGTCGCAGATATTTGTTGGGCTTTCTTTTGTTTTTGTACTGTTACAGTAATTTCCGCAACTACCTGTTCAAAAGGTGCAATTCCTTCCTTCCGGATATTCTTTAATACAGCAACGACGTAAGCATCATCTAAAGTGAAGACATCGGATACTGTTCCTTTTTTCGCTTCATAAGCCCACCGGATAATCTGGCGTCCTGATGATAACCCTGGAATCTGACGGTCATTCTCTCCTAAATATGTGGCTACACGCTTGCTCAGTTGTTGGGATGCTTCATCAAATTTTGCTTCTGTTCTGTTCTCAATAGCAAACTTACTGGCCTGGGCATACAGAAGTTGCTCTGTCCTCGGACTAGGAAGAATATTGTATTGAAGTATAGCTACCTGTACTTTTTTCACCTCTTTTCCTCTTTCAGTAACCTGGGCAATGAACAATCCCTGGGGACTTTCCATTTTTGTTACTTCACCTTTTTTCATGCTGAATAATTGATCAGCCATCGACCCGGCCTGGACATCTATTTCATGGATCCAACCGATATCTCCGTTTGTTGCGCTCACAGAAGGATCTGAAGAGTATTTAAGGGCCAAAGTCGTAAAATTCGCTCCGCCTTCAATCGCGTTCTTGATACTGTCAGCCAGATTAACTGCTTCCATAGCAGCTTCCTGGGTTTGTTGCTTCGGCATAATAACAATTTGCCGTACCTTCACAGAATCCGGCCGGTTTTCTATTTTTGCCAATCTGGCTAATTTTAATGCTTCTCCTTCCTGGTAGGGCCCGATTACTTCTTCCATGTCCGCATTAAATATGGATGTCACCTGTACCGGAAGTTGTTCCTGGGTATAGAATTTACTATCAAAAGGCACATGTGAATTCAGGTTAACAAATTGTTGCGGGTTTTCTGCCTTTTCAAAATCAGGTTTGATCTTTTCTATCCATTGATCAGCAGCTGCCCTGTCTTCATCAGATGGAACAATATTGAATACAACATATTCTATATCGCGTGATGCATCCTGCTGCCACTGCCCTTTATTCTCATCATAATATTTTTTCAGATCGGTATTATTCACTTTTACGGCACTATCCGGAACCGAACTGTATTGTTTCACCATAAAATCAAAATCAACCTTCTTATTGACCTCAAGATTTTCGTTATTTACCATAAAACCGGGAGCATAAATCCCCCTTGAAACCAGATTATCATACTTTTGCGCATAACGGTTATTCATCAGTTCTTTTTCCAATATAACCCATTGGCGTGCAGCATCAGGATATAAATTTTTATTCTTAAGAAATTCCATCAACCGGGAGCGGCTAAAAGCACCTGTCTGAGGATCTGTAAAATCAGGGATCTGCCGGATCATCGGATCAGGATTGGCCCCCTGTACGAGGTCGAACAACTCTTCCGGAGATACCGTTAAGCCTATTTTTTCATATTCCTGCTCAGCCACTACTCCGCTAATCATAAATTGCCAGGCCTGTTCCCGTACCATATCCATCATACGCTCATCCAAACTGCTTTGTCCGGTACTTTGTTGATACCTGTTGGTCATCTCAGCAATTCTCTGCTCATAATCCTGATAAGTAAGTTTTTTCTTTCCAACTTCAGCCACATCAGAATTTCGTGATCCGTTCCTGGGAATAAAATCACCCAAAATAAATGCAACTAATGCTGCACCGATCACTACAGACACGATTACACCGCCCTTGTTCCTAATAGTCTCTAATACTGCCATATAAATGGTTGTTTTTTAACAATAATCAAAATTTTAAAGGCACGAAGATATTAAAAATAGGGATATAAAAACAAAAAATATGCATAATATAGTACTTTTATTTCGTACATTAATGGCATTTGCATGCTTGTATCACGATTCAGGACGATAAATTGAAATCATAAATCTTGATTCTACAAACTCAATGATCTGTCCGAAAAAATCAAAAAATTCATGCCGGAAATCATCATAATGAGCTTCCATTACACTGATTGCATATTCTGTTTCGTTAGGTAACGAAGTCCTTTTTGACATTGCGTCCAACACATCTCGGATTCCCTCAATTGTCGCATAACGTTCAATCCACCGTTCATTCATGAATCCGGGGAGGTAATTCTGTAACCTTTCAGGCAGGATATCAAAATTATTCAACATCACATTATGCATTTTATTTACATAGTCATGTAATGAAAGATCACTGAAATCACTCCAGTTTTTTGCGAGGTAGTGATCATACAATATATCAATAATTACCCCTGAATATTTTGAATAACGGGATTGAAACCGGCTGGAACTCTGGTGTACAATAGGGTGTCGGTCTGTAAATGAATCAATATTTCGATGCAATAAAATCCCTGTCCGGATATCTTCAGAATATTTGAGGTAATCACTCCCCTTTACCCAATCTCCTAAAAAATTCCCGATTTTAATATCATCATTATCGCCTGACAAATATGTATGCGCCAGATAATTCATTAACCAACCATCATCATTTTATATTTTTTATGATTTGCTTTTTATCACTGAAGATACGGACAAGAATGGATAAAAGGATATAAATCAAAATAACCAGAGCCAATCCTGCCCAATGAAAAAATACCAGGACCAGTATGGAGAAAATTAAAAAGACATAACGGACCTGATTGGCTTTCCAGCCAAATGTTTTAAATTTGAGCGAGAACAAAGGCAATTCTGCCACCAACAAGTATGAGAAAATAACGGTTATAGCCAACAGGAAATACATGTTGCCTGTAAAAGATGCGATCCATCCGTCTCCCTGTACAGTAAATGATAAGGCACAGATAAAAAGCGCATTGGCTGGCGTCGGCAAACCTATGAATGAATCCGTTTGCCGGGTATCAATATTAAAATTGGCTAGCCTGAGTGCGGAAAAAACAGCAATGATATATCCCAGCATTGAAATCATCCATCCACAACTAAACATGTCTGTCGAAAAACCCTGAAGAGTAACCGAAGAGATAAGTAATGCAGACATAATTGCAGCCGGGGCCACTCCAAAACTGACTACATCTGCCAATGAATCTAACTCTTTCCCTATATCGGAATACGCTTTTAACCAACGTGCGGTAAAGCCATCAAAAAAATCAAATACGGCCGCCGCAAAAATAAAATAACAAGCCATGTCCAATCTTCCGTTCAAGGCCATAACAATAGATAAACAACCCGAAAATAAATTAAGGCATGTAATTCCATTAGGAATATGTTTCAAAAAAGATTTTTCAGACATCTTAACTATTTATTTAGATTTTTTACAAATATAGTGAAAGGTGAGAGCAATTGTAGAAAGCTTGCTTTAGAAAAATTGCCGAACCGTATCCTATATTATGCAAATATAACAGAATTTTAGTTTTTCCGGTTAAAAGGATGATAAGATTACGTTGCAGATTAATTGAAAGGCATTTTAAATATTCCAGGTAAGCTGTAATGATTTATTATGATTTTCCTATAATGGATAATATGAAGGAAATACCTGTATTTATTGGATGAGTACTTCCCTTACGAACTTATTCATTTCTTAAGTCACTTTTTTTTTCTAACTTTATCCCCATTTTGCGAGTATAATATCCATATTGATGCTCGGAAGGATAAGATATAAGGAATAATCATATATGCAAGATCATATAAAGCAGTTAGAAGAAGAAAATAAGGCTTTAAAAGAGCAATTATCCTGGTATAGGAACGCTACTGTCGATGATAAGGAAACGCTTTCTGATCCGATGGATATTACCCATATCCGTCTAACTGATATTATTCCTTTAGATCACCTTCAATCATTGCAGGATCAGTTTTCCTTAGCTAACGGTGTAACATCCGTTATTGTTGGTATCAATGGGGATCCGATCACGAAAATGAGTAATTACAGCGATGTTTGTACATCTAAGTTATATGCCGGGGAAGATTGTTATGTGGAAGAAAGGATCGTACATGAAATAGTTCCTAAAGGACACCCATGCAGGTTGATTGACGCCAAGGCTCCTATTTTCATCGGGGAAAAACACATTGCTGACTGGAAAATCGGGATGTGTGGATTTGGCGGATCCATAGCCCCATTCATGAAAGTTGCCGCCGGAAATGATGAAACTTATGCCGGACTTTTTCCAAAATTACAAGACGAAATTCAGGAGCATTTTAAGAATATATGCTGTATGTTGGAAATCATGGCCAACGAAATATCCAGCATTGGCTATAATAACCTGAAATTAACGCACGAATTACTGAAAGATAAAGAGAATAAAGAAAGGATAGCAGAAAGTGAAAATACCATCAGGAGCATTTTCGATCATTCACTTGATGGTATCATCCTAACAGATACCGATGGCATTATACGGGAATGGAGTTCGGGATTTACCTTATTGACAGGAGTGGATAAGGAAGAAGCCATCGGGCATTTACTCTGGGATATAGTTGAGTCCCTGTTGACCAATGATCATCTGGATGAAGAAATGACAAAGCTTCGAACTGAGGTAAATTCAGTCATAGATGAAATGAAATCCATCACACTGCTTCACCCCATCAAGCATAAACAAAGCGGTGAACAAAGAATGCTTCAGATATTGTATTTTCCTGTGAAAATTCCCGGAAAAAAAACAATGATGGGAGCGATAAGCCGTGATATTACTGATGAAGAAGCAGCAAAAAAACTAATTGTACAAAACGAAATAAAACTAACTGAAAATAATGCCCTTCTGAAAAGCATTATGCAGACCATATCAGCGCCGCTATATGTGAAAGATAAAGAAGGGTATTATACTGATTGTAACAGTGCATTCTTAAATTCTTTCGGTCTATCCAGGGAACAAGTCATCGGAAAGACCGTTGAAGATGTTTTTCCAATGAATGCAGAAGAAATCAGACGTATCGATGAACAATTGATGACAGATATCAACGAGCATCAAATTGAGACATTGATGGAGACTGGTTCCGGATTACATGATTTCCTGGCCTATCGTGGGGCTATTCGCAATAAAGACAATGAAAAGACAGGTGTTGTAGGGGCCTTAATAGATGTTACTGCATTAAAGAATGCGGAAAGTGCATTGTTGAATGAAAAAAACCGGCTGGAATCCTTATTAAGAAACTTCCCCAATGGTTGTATGTTCAGTTTCAGCATGGATATACAAACCCAGGAAACACATATCACATACCTGGGAGATACATGGGAAAAGTTAACCAATGTACCCAAAGAAGCTGCTATGAAAGGAAGTATTTTTGATGCATTTTCAAAAATCTATCCTGAAGATTTTTCCCGTTTTGAGGAAACAGTCAAAAGAAGCGCTGCTTCATTGGTTAATTTCGATGAGGAGGTCCGTTTCCGGTTTTCCGATGAAAAAACGATCTGGCTCCAGTTATCCTCAAGTCCTCGTAAAGATAGGGATATGATACTATGGGATGGTTTTGCTCTGAACATCACCGAGCGAAAAGAGTCGGAAAAAGAATTGTTTATGGAAAAGGAGCGGCTCCAATCCCTTGGGAATAATTTTCCAAACGGATCCCTTTTCACACTCGCATATGAGCCCGGAACAAAGAAAATGGGTTTCCATTATTTAGGCGGAACCTGGGAAAAAATATCAGGAATAACAGCAGAAAAAGCACAGGATGACATTTCTGTGGTATTTGACAATGTTTACCAGGAGGATCTTCCCGGGTTAATGAGCGGCATTCAGGAAAGCCTGGAAACATTGACCAATATCGACTTATCCATTCGTTACCATCATCCTGACGGCTCTACAAAATGGATACAGATAGCATCTCACCCTCATCCGGAAGGTGAGGTTATTTTCTCCGACGGGTTTCTTTTTGATATCACCAGCCGTAAAGAAGCAGAAAAGGAATTATTAACGGAAAAAGACAGGCTTCAGTCACTGGGAGACAATTTCCCCGGAGGATGTCTATTCCGTTTTGTACTCAATAAAGCAACTCAGAAAAAAGAATTTACCTATTTGAGCGGCTCCTGGGAAGACTTGACCAATATCCCCCAGGCAGTTGCTTTCCAGGATTCTACCAATATCTTCTCTAAAATACATCCGGATGATCTGGAAATGTTCCGTCATGATTTCTACGGTGCTTTAGAAACACTGGATTATCTCAACTTAGAGTTCCGGATTCTTTATACTGAAGAAGACATTCGCTGGATACAAATTTCCACACATCCACGTACGGAAGGAAATTATACTGTGCTGGACGGCTTTTTACTTGATATTACCAAACGGAAAACAGCTGAATTAGAATTGGCCGAATACCGTGACGAACTGGAAAGGTTGGTTAAAGAACGGACAGAAGAACTGGAAGCGTCCAATGAAGAACTATACGCTATCAATGAAGAGTTGTACGCTATCAATGAAGAATTTTCGGTAACCAATGAAGAACTTCATCAAAAAAATGACCAGCTACAACAGGAGATCACTACCAGAAAACAAATCATGCTTCAACTGGAGGACAGTGAAAGCAAGATGAGGAACTTTATCAGCCAGTCTTTTGAAGGAATTACCATTCTTGATGAAGAAGGCCGGGTTGTTGAATGGAACAAGTCGCAGGAAAAAATCACGGGAATCACCAGAGAGGAAGCCCTAGGACAGTATGAGTGGGACCTGATGTTCGCACTCAGGACAAATGACCAGAAAACTGATGAAGTCCGTAAACAGATACGTGAAAAGCGTCTTGCTTATTTTCATGGCGGACATAAGCAATCACGCGAAATAGAAAATGACTCGATCCTGACTCCTTCTGGAGAGGTACGTTATATACAGGTGTCATTATTCACCATTGAATTAGCCGAAACCAATTTTTTCGGAAGGATCTTTCACGATATGACAGAAAAAAGGCTTACCGATCTGGAACTGGATAAATACCGTACCCAGCTTGAACAGATGGTTGAAGCCAAAACCCAGGAATTAGTAGCCAGCCAGGAACGCCTGATCTCATTAAGTGATAATCTTTCCGGAGGTGTCATTTTCCAGATACTGAACAATCATTTTACATACATCAGTGCCAACTTCTCAAGTATGTTCCATCTGCCCATTGATGAAACCAAAGAGGATGCCGGCTTATTTTTCGATATTATCCATCCGGATGACCGGAAACAAATTGAAATGCTGTATCAATCACATCCTGAGTCAATGGTTTGTGATGCAGAATGCCGTTTCCAGCTGGATGAAACGGAAAAATGGGTACATATAAGAGCGGGCGCCCGCATCCAAAATAACGGAGACCTTACATGGGACGGCTTTATGATCGACATCACCGACCGAAAGCTTGTCGAACAGGAACTGGAAGAAATCCGTAAACGGCAGAGCATCCTGATAAAGGTATTGCAAATCGTCCAGTCTTCGGATAATATGTCGGAAGCCATCGGCGAAGCATTGAGCGAAATAGGGAAATATGCAAATGTCAGTCGCGTATATATATTTGAAAAGAATGCAGATGGGAAAACCGTCAATAATACCTATGAATGGTGTAATGATGGAATTATGCCGGAAATAGATAATTTACAGGATGTTCCTATCGAATATATGCAAGATTGGTTTGATGCATTCAACCTTGGAAAATATATCTGCACTTCAAATATTAAGGAATTGACCCCTGTCGCCTATGAACAGTTGTCCCAACAAGGAATCAAGTCCATTTTGGTACTCCCATTAATCACTAATGGTATCAACTATGGATTTGTGGGTTTCGATGAATGCAGACGTTACAAAACATGGGAAAAAGGCGAAGTGGATCTGATCATCAGCCTTTCTCAAATCATATCCTCCACCACGCGCCGGTTCAGGGCGGAAAACTCCATTCTTTTGTCCCAGCAGACCATGCGTACTGTACTGGATAACATCAATGCCAGTATATATGTTGTCGATCTGGAATCATCAAAAATCCTTTTTGCCAACAAAAAGATCAAAGAAGATATCGGACATGAAGTAGAAGGGGAAGTATGCTGGAACGTATTACAAAATCAAACCGGCACATGCGATTTTTGTCCCAGGCCACATTTACTGGATGACAATAAAAAATCAACCGGCCTGTATAACTGGGAGCATAAGAATTTAGTCACCAAACGTTGGTATGAATGTACCGATGCGGCCATCGAATGGGTTGACGGACGATTGGTCCACATGGAATATGCAACTGATATCACAGACCGGAAAATGGCAGAAGAATCTTTACGGAAATCCGAGGAAATGTACCGCCAATTGACGGTTGCTTCTCCCGATGCCATCGTCGTCTGTAACTCAGAAGGACGTGTAATATACCTGTCCCCGAAAGCCCGGGAAATGTTCCTTATTGATGAACAGGCGGATACATCAGACTTCCGTATGTTTCATTATGTGCATCCGCATGACCTGAAAAAGGCTTCGGATATGTTCCAGTTATTTGTCAAGGATAATGTGGCATTTCTCCCTCAATTATTGTTAAGACGCAAAGACGGAACAGAATTTTTCGGTGAAATATCATCCGCATCTGTAAAAGAAAGCAATGGAAATACATCATCGGTGATCATGGTCATACGTGATATTACCGAACGAAAGATGAGTGAAATGGAACTCATCAGGGCTAAAGAAAAAGCGGAGGAATCAGACAAATTGAAATCGGCTTTTCTGGCAAATATGTCTCACGAGATACGTACCCCAATCAACGGGATTATTGGCTTCTTAAATTTTCTCGCTGACGACCATCTGTCGCCAAAACGCCGGAGTGAATATATATCCATTGTGAACAACAGCAGTGAACAATTGGTAAAATTAATCGATGATATCATTGACGTTGCCAAGATCGAAGCGAAACAAATGAGTATTCGTCCAATTCCTTTCCGGATCAATGAGTTCATGAACGAATTACAGGTGTTTTTTGAAACATATTTACGGGCCAACAATAAAGAACGGATCGCCCTGATCCTTGATGACAGTGAGTTTATCGAAAATAGCCTTATATATGTCGATCCGATGCGTCTCAGGCAGATACTCACCAATTTGATCGGGAATGCCATCAAGTTTACGGAAAAAGGATTCATTCGTTTCGGATATAAGAAGTTAACCTCGAATATATTAGAATTTGTAGTCGAAGACTCCGGAATAGGCCTGGCTCCCGACCAGCTGGAAGTGATCTTCGAACGCTTCAGGCAGGCCGAACTGAATAATAGCCGGAGATACGGCGGTACAGGATTGGGATTGACCATATCCCGCAGTCTGGCCCAAATGATGGGAGGCGATATCCGGGTAGAATCAGAAGAAGGGGAAGGATCCTGCTTCCACTTCACCATATCTTACCTTCCGGTAAGCCCACAGGATGAACACTTATTTGAAACTACCGAAGAAGAAGGAGAAGAAGCAACTGATCCATCTCTTAAAAATTCGTCCATTTTGATTGTAGAGCCGGAAATAATGAAATCCGACTACCTGGAAAGATTATTATCACATACAGGGGCCAACCTGATACTGGTCCAAACCGCCAAACAGTGGATAGATGCTATCAGCCAGCGAAAACATATAGATGTGGTGTTGGCAGATGCCGATGTTTTCAAGAATGAGAATGATGAAACAATCAGGCATATTAAATCCATCAGGTCCGGATTACCTTTAGTGTTGATCGTTTCGGAAGATAATGAGTATTATCAGCATCTGATATACGAGAGTCAGGCCAATAATGTATTGTTTCCTCCGATACATTTTGATAATATGTATCAGGCATTGAAAAAGTATACTCATCCTGGAAAATAAGTAATACCAATCATTTAATGCTATATTTAATGAACGTAATCAATGTGACTTAAGAAAATAATAAATAGCACTGAGTGCTTAATGTTGAATCCTAATTAAATATTTTACCAACAATGAAAAAACCAATATTCTATGTTCTTTCGCTTTTTGTGATCCTTTTGGTAGCTTCCTGCGGTTCTAAAGAAGCAAAATTTGAATCTATTTTTAACGGAACCAATTTTGACGGATGGGAGACATATCTGGGCGTTCCTGATCCTTCTGTGGATGTTCCGGGAATGGAAAGGAACGAGGAAGGAGTATACACCCAACCGATAGGCCTGAATAAAGATCCGTTAAAAGTCTTTTCTATCAAAAATGTAGACGGAGAACCGGCGCTGTACGTTACAGGACAAGTATACGGTTCTTTTGCCACTGTAAAAGAATACGAAAATTATCATTTAAGATTGGAAGTGAAATGGGGAAATAAAAAATGGGCTCCCCGTGAAGACAAACCAATGAATGCAGGTGTTCTCTACCACAGTATTGGAGAATTCGGTGCAGGACTGGGTGTCTGGAAAATGTCACACGAATGCCAGGTAATGGAGACCATGTTTGGTGATTCATACAGGATGTCTAACACATATTGTGACGTAACAGCTTCCCGCACATCTGAAAACGAACGCTATACTTTTGATAAAAAAGCGTCAAAAGTATCTTTCGGCCATGACCTGCCTGCCGGTCCCATTTGTTCCAAAAACCCTATGAATGAGAAAGACCACGGCGAATGGAATGTCATAGAAGTTCTATGTTATGAAGGAACCAGTGTACATGTGATCAACGGAAAAGTGAACATGATCAATACCGATTCCCATATCAAAGTAGACGGCAAAAAAGTTCCTTTGACAAAAGGTGCGATACAACTCCAGTCGGAAGGTGCCGAGATCTATTACCGGAAAATGGAAATACGCCCTATTACCGGAATACCCGATCAATATCTGAAGTAAAATAACGTTTTGATCAACCGGTTATGATCCGGTGAAATCAAACTTTAGATTATATTACAGCGTCTGTGTAATTTTTATGACATGGACGCTGTAATCGTTTAAGCTATAGCAGAGCCTGTATAAAAGGCGGGGTTCAACTTACAGCACGCGTTACAAACGCGCTCGAACTGAGCGCAATAGCCATTTTACCTACTACCAAATTTCCCGTTATTCGTAGCAAGGACGCTACGAATGATTAATAATAAATAAGGTTTCCCGAAAAGAAATTATTCATCATACAGAAGATAAGGCCGGCGTTGTTCTTTAAAAGAAACAACACCTTTTGCCCAGGTTGCCTTGATTTCAGCGGCTGATTTCCCTTCAATGATCATTTTCCGTACATCATCCACTCCTATCAGTTTTTCGAAAAAAGAAGTAAAGAACCGGTCACCTAATTGAAGGTTATTGTATGCATCCAAGATGTAAGAAAGATCGATCCCTTTTTTATAGATCTCTTCATCAGGAATATTGCGGAGATCCACACCGTAACAAGTTTTATCCAGGAGAGGAGGATTCTTTGCTCCCGGAACACTGCGGGGAGTGAAACAAAAATCATAACCTTTCATATCGGGATGTCCGTATACCTGAAACGGGAAAGAAGTTCCCCTGCCCAGACTCACCGGAGTACCTTCGAAAAGACAGGTAGAGGGGTACAGATAGATGGATTTCATATTAGGCAGATTCGGAGAAGGAGGAACCGGCAACCGGTACATGGTCCGGTGGGTATAATTCCTGCATTGGATAACCGTTAGGTCACATGTTCGCCCATCCGGCAACCATTTTTCCCCATTGGCCATCCGGGCCAGTTCACCAAGCGTCATGCCATGCACAACGGGAATCGGCAACCACCCCACACCGGATTTATGTTTCATGTCCAGTATCGGCCCGTCGACATAATGACCATTGGGATTCGGCCTGTCCAGAATGATCATTTTCTTCCCATATTCCGCACAGGCATCCATCAGGCGTACCATGGTAATATAATAAGTGTAAAAACGGAGTCCTACATCCTGTATGTCATACACCAATATATCAAACGATTGCATACTTTGCGCACTGGGTTTCCGATCTTTTCCGTCATAAAGCGAAAGGATCGGGATCCCAGTTTTTTCATCTGTCGAATTGGAAACATGCTCGCCGGCGTCGGCGTTGCCTCTGAAACCATGTTCCGGTGAAAAAATAGCCACCACATTGAACTTATTCCGGTGCAACAGATCAACAAGGTGTTCATTACCCACCATTCCCGTGTGGTTGGACAAAACAGCCACCCGTTTGTTTTTCAGTAGCGGAAAATATTCCCCTGTCGATTCGGCTCCCACCATCACCTGCTGTTCCGATCCCCGGCAAGATATAACACAACATACAAATAAACAGGCAAAAGCCGTTATTATAGAATAAGAAGTCTTCATGGCAAGTCTTTTTTTCTTTCGATTTCCAATACTTTTTTTACAGAACCATTTTTCAATAGTAATTCACGGGCTTTTTCATCGGGAATACCCAATTCTTCGACAATCATACGTGTGCCCCTTTCCACGAGTTTCCGGTTGGCCAGTTGCATATTGACCATTTTATTCCCTTTTACCCTCCCCATTTTGATCATTAAAGTGGTGGATATCATATTCAGTACCATTTTCTGGGCGGTTCCGGACTTCATCCGGGTGCTTCCGGTGACAAATTCAGGACCGACAACTACTTCAATAGGGTATTCGACAGCTGCTGCCAAAGGAGAACCCGGATTACATGTGATACACCCGGTAAGCAATCCTTTTTCCCGCGCTTTTTCCACCCCTCCGATCACATATGGGGTGGTACCCGATGCAGCGATGCCGATCACCGTATCCAAAGCCCCAATACCCATTCCCTGTAACTCATCCCAGGCCTTTTCCCGATCATCTTCAGCCCCTTCTATGGATTTCCTGAGTGCCGTATCACCGCCTGCAATCAAACCTATGACAACATTAGATACCCCATAAGTGGGTGGTATTTCAGAAGCATCAAGTACACCCAGCCTGCCACTGGTTCCCGCACCGATGTAAAATACCCGTCCGCCTTCCGGTAAACGGTCCATGATCCGTTCGATCAATGCTTCTATCTGCGGGATCGCTTCACCTACCGCCAGAGGAACCTTACTGTCTTCACGGTTCATCCCGGCCAGTAGATCATGGACGTTCATCTGGTCCAGATCCTGAAATGGGGACGATGACTCTGTTATGCTGGTTTTCTTCATTTAAAAATAACTTACTGTTTGCTGACAGATATATTCATTCATTTCCTGCGATCATCTGCATGAATTCTTCTTCGGAGATAATCGGGATATTCAGTTTTTCTGCTTTCTTGAGTTTTTCAGGGCCCATTTTCTCCCCGGCAAGTACATAATCGGTTTTGGAGGATATGGAACCGGAATTTTTACCGCCATGTTCTTCCACCATCTTCTTGATATCATCACGCGGAATAGAAAATACACCGCTGACAACGATACTTTTCCCCTTCAGGGCCTCCGACTTTTGCTGGTGGCTGCTTTCATCCATAGCGAACTGCAATCCTGCTTCCCGCAATTGTTCAATCATTTCACGGTTGGATATCCGGTCGAAAAAATCCACCACACTCCCGGCTATACGCCCGCCAATCTCATCGACAGATACCAATTCATCGAATCCGGCCCGGGCCAGAGCATCTATGGACGTAAAGTTGCGCGCCAGCTTTTGGGCAATAGTTTCCCCCACAAACCTGATCCCTATGGCATACAATACCCGCTCGAACGGCACTTGTTTGGACGCTTCGATACCAGATAATATTTTTTCGGCTGTTTTTTCCCTGAAACTGATCTTTTTTGCATTCCCGTTGTCATCAGGGATTATTTTTTCCAGTCCGAATAGCTGTTCATAAGTCAGATGATAAAGATCGGAAACCTGCCGTAACAGTCCCTTATCGTACAACAGTTCAATTTTCCCTTCACCCAGGCTGTCTATGTTCATAGCTTTCCGGCTGATAAAGTGTTCAATACGGCCTTTGATCTGCGGCGGACAACCGTCCTCATTCGGACAGTACCAGGCAGCTTCTCCATCATTCCGGACAAGACCGGTACCACATTCGGGACATTTTGTAATGAACTGGGTAGGTAGACTGTTTTCAGGGCGTTTTTCAAGATTAACACCCACAACCTTAGGGATGATTTCACCGCCTTTTTCCACATAGACCATATCACCGATACGGATGTCCAGTAACTGTATCTGGTCGGAGTTGTGCAAAGAGGCTCTTTTTACTGTGGTACCCGCCAGACGTACCGGTTCCAGGTTCGCTACGGGAGTAACGGCACCGGTTCGTCCAACCTGGTAGGATATGGAATTCAAACGCGTCTCGACACGTTCCGCAGGAAATTTGTAAGCAACAGCCCAGCGCGGACTTTTCGAACGCAAACCCAGCTGCCTTTGCTGGGTAAGACTGTCTACCTTTATGACAATACCGTCTATATCAAATGGCAGGGAATCACGTTCCTTTTCCCATTTGTCAATGAATTGCATGATTTCTTCTATGGTGTGGCATATCGCTGCATAAGGAGGTACCTTAAATCCCCATTCCTTCGCTTTTTGCAGGTTTTCGTAATGCGACTGTGTGGGTAATTGCTCGCCCAACAGGTAATAAAGATAGCAATCAAGTGTCCGTTTAGCCACCTGCGCCGAATTCTGCATTTTCAAAGTCCCTGACGCTGCATTCCGCGGATTGGCAAATGGGGTCTCTCCTATCTCGATCCGTTCAGCATTCAGTTTCTCAAAAACATGGTGAGGCATCATGATCTCACCTCGTATCTCAAATTCTTCCGGCCAGTCATTCCCATGAAGTTTCAAAGGAATACTTTTGATGGTCCGTATATTGGCCGTGACATCATCGCCCTGTATTCCGTCGCCACGTGTAACCGCGCGCAGTAATTCCCCATTACGGTAGGTGAGACTGATAGAGGCCCCGTCATACTTCAGCTCGCATACATAACGATGATCGCTGGCCAACTCTTTGGTTACCCGGGTATCAAAATCATGCAGTTCTTCCTCACTATAGGTATTATTCAGGGAAAGCATAGGATATTCATGTATTACCTGACTGAATTCGGCGTTGATATCATTACCCACACGCTGGGTAGGGGAATTCGGATCGGCATATTCGGGATGTTCCTTTTCCAGCTTTTCCAACTCCTTCATCATCATATCATAATCAAAATCGCTTATTATAGGTTGCGACTGTACATAATACAAATAATTGTGCCTCTCGAGCTCCTTGCGCAAAGTATTGATGCGCTGCATAACGTTATCCATAGTGTGATCGGTCATTTACTTTTCAATGACTGCAAAGTTAAAAATTTATTGTTTGGCACATTTTGATATGCACTGATAAGATCATATATTTGTCATAATAATTGGGAGAAAGTATCGTTCAGCTTCAATAAATATAACACAGATAATTTTTATAGGAAAAATAGTCGTCCGGTCACCAAATTCACCCGGGAAAACCGGATAATTATTGTTTCGTATGAACGATATTTTAACAACGGAAAAATCAGAAGGTGGAAGAACCTGTCATAATTATCCGTATCTTTGCCAGCCCAAAAATTCTGCACGAGCAGTATCTCATAACTTTTAAAGAAGAGGATTATCAGGATGTCGGATTCCGGCCAAACCATAGAGGTGTATGGTGCACGTGAGCACAACCTAAAAAACATAGATGTTTGTATTCCCCGTGATACATTGACAGTCATTACCGGTTTGAGTGGTAGTGGAAAGTCATCATTGGCTTTTGATACCATTTATGCCGAAGGCCAACGGCGTTATATTGAGACGCTATCAGCTTATGCCCGGCAGTTCCTGGGAAATATGGAACGCCCCGATGTGGACAAGATCACAGGACTGAGCCCGGTTATTGCCATCGAGCAAAAGACGGTCAGCAAAAATCCGCGCAGTACGGTGGGAACCATTACAGAAATCTATGATTTCCTGCGTTTGCTTTTTGCCCGCGCTGCAGATGCATATTCCATGAATACCGGAGAACTGATGGTAAAATATACGGACGACCAGATCATCGATCTGATCATCGAGCGTTTTTCCGGCAGGCCTATTTATATACTGGCTCCCATGGTTAAGGGACGTAAGGGGCATTACAAGGAGTTATTCGAACAGATCCGTAAACGGGGCTTTTTATATGCCCGGATAGATGGTGAAGTCCGGGAACTGAAACAAGGACTGAAAGTAGACAGGTACAAACTGCATTATATCGAAACGGTAGTAGACAAACTGGTGGTAGATACCAATGACCGGAAACGGTTGAAGGCTTCAGTACAAACAGCCATGAAAGCAGGAAAAGGGGTCATCCTGGTCATGGATAAAGATACCGGAGAGAACCGTTATTACAGCCGACAACTGATGTGTCCGACAACAGGCTTATCATATAATGAGCCGGCACCACATACCTTTTCTTTTAATTCGCCTCAGGGAGCCTGCCCCCGCTGTAACGGTCTGGGAGAAATTACTGAAGTGGATATGAGTAAGATCATTCCCGATCCCCGTGAAAATATAAGGAAGGGAGGTATTATTCCTTTAGGACCGGCTAAGGCTTCGGTGATCTTCAATCAGGTAGAAGCCATTGCTTCCAAATTCGGTTGTACCCTGAATACTCCGCTCGGAGAATTTCCCGATGAAGCCCTGCAGGCTATTTTGTATGGCACGGAAGGAACTTTTAAGGTGAAAAGTCCTCACGGCGGATTTGAATACCAGATCAATTTTGAAGGGGTAGTGAATTATGTGACACAGGAACATGCCGAAAATCCGTCCAAAAAAGCCCAGAACTGGGCAGGACAGTTTGTCCGCCGGATTGTCTGTCCTGAATGTAACGGAGCCCGCCTGAAACAGGAATCGCTTCATTTCCGTATCCATGATAAAAATATTGCCGAATTGGCAGCAATGGACATCATCACCCTGAGCAAATGGTTCGAAACGATCGAAGACCAGCTGTCTGAGAAACAGAAGCGCATCGCCCATGAGATCATCAAGGAGATACGTACCCGCATCAGTTTCCTGCTGGATGTGGGATTATATTATCTTTCCCTTAACCTCAATTCCCGTAGCCTGTCCGGAGGGGAAAGCCAGCGCATCAGGCTTGCCACCCAGATAGGTTCACAGTTGGTGAATGTATTGTATATTCTGGACGAACCGAGCATCGGACTGCACCAACGGGATAACCGCAGGTTGATACAGGCACTGCAACGGTTACGCGATATGGGTAATTCGGTGATCGTAGTAGAACATGACCGGGAAATGATCCTTTCCGCTGATTATGTCGTAGATATGGGGCCGCTGGCAGGACGAAAAGGCGGAGAAATAGTAGCCGCAGGGACACCGGATAAGATCATGAAGAGTGACTCGCTGACAGCACAATACCTTGATGGCCGCAAATCGATCGAAATACCCAAAGTCCGCCGGGAAGGTAACGGTAAGATACTCCGTATAAAAGGAGCCAAAGGGAATAACCTGAAGAATATCACCGTTGACTTTCCATTAGGAAAATTCATTTGCGTTACCGGAGTCTCCGGAAGCGGAAAATCGACATTGATCAATGATACGCTACAACCGATACTCAGTAAGCATTTCTACCGGTCGTTACAGGAACCCTTGCCATATGACAGCATCGAAGGATTGCCGAATGTCGATAAGGTAATACAGGTAGACCAGTCTCCATTGGGGCGTACACCCCGTTCCAATCCGGCCACTTATACCGGCCTTTTCTCGGATATCCGGGAATTGTTTTCAAAGACGCCGGAAGCCATGATCCGGGGATACAAGCCGGGACGTTTTTCCTTCAATGTCAAGGGAGGAAGATGTGAAACCTGTGGCGGAGCCGGAGTACAGACCATAGAAATGAATTTTCTACCCAATGTATACGTACCGTGTAACATCTGTAACGGAAAACGTTACAACCGGGAAACCCTTGAAGTGAAATACAACGGAAAGAACATCAGTGATGTACTGGATATGACCATCAACATGGCGGTCGAATTTTTCCAGAACCACGCCTCCATATTGCCGCATTTACTTGCCCTGCAACAGGTGGGACTTGGGTACATCAAACTGGGACAACCCTCCACCACTTTGTCCGGTGGAGAAAGCCAAAGGGTGAAACTGGCCACCGAGCTGGCCAAAAAAGATACGGGCAATACTTTTTATATCCTTGATGAGCCTACTACCGGCCTTCATTTTGACGATGTCCGGGCATTGCTTGATGTTCTGAACAGATTAGCGGACCGGGGCAACACAGTAGTCGTGATAGAACATAATCTCGATGTGATCAAGGTAGCCGACCATATCATCGATATCGGTCCTGAAGGTGGTTCGGGAGGAGGAAAACTGATCTGTACCGGAACACCTGAAGAGGTAGCCAGACACAAGAAAAGCTATACGGCAAAATTCCTGAGAGAGGAAGGTATCGGATAGGATCTTTCGAAAAAAGCAACAATCATAAAGATTTATCTTTATTTGTAGAATATAGGATGCGCCTTGGACAAAATTTCAAGCAAGCTTGATTTTGCCTCTTGGCTTTTACTATATTTACAGAAAATAGATCAGATAAGTAATATAAACAATTAATGTCATATTTTCTGAAAACCATTTGATCAATGTCACTTAAGAAAACAATAAATAGCACTGAGTGCTTATCTGCACCATCACCTGTTCCTTGTTAAATATCATCCCAGGTTTGGTCCATAACTTTTCTGCCGGTTCTTCTCTCAATTTATCATCTACAATCATCTTTTTTAGTCCGTAACAGATAATCAATTAATCCGATGAATTCAATGATGCCAGATCTTCATATAAATTGAAAGTAAGATCACACATTATCCCCGTGAACTTTTGATGATATAACCGCCGGAGATTGTTGCTCATTTTTTTTCTTAACTCTTTGTTTTCTATCATTTCAACTATATTTTTAACAAAAATATTTTTGTCGGCATGGAGTCCGGTATCCGGATCAAATACAAGTTGATTAAAGAGCGCTGTTTTCCTGTCTTCAAACATCTCCGATAGTGCATCTACATCCGAAACAATCATGGGTAAGCCAAAAGCAGCCATTTCAATACCTACATAGCTGCACTGCTCATGCAGCGAGGGGATGACTCCAAATGTTGCACTAGCATACAACTTTTTCAGGCTTCCAAGATCGACCTCATTAAAAAACGCTATATCCAGGTGGTGATATTTTGATAGAATAGTCTGTTTTGTAATATGGCAATAGCCGGCAAATTTTATCTTGGGAAAATAACCTGTAGTGCGGACAACTTCACTAACAGCATCTAACAGATCGAATATCCCCTTGTCTTTCGTGATCCTGCCTGCGTAAAGAATGGTCAATTCATCCCTTTTCTTCCGGAAAGGGATGATGTCTATCCCATTGTATATTTTCGTTATTTTCGAAGGATCAGCCTGATGGATCTTTTCCAGAAAACATCTTGCAGATTCCGACATACAAATAATTTTATCCGGCTTGTTGTAGTCAAATCCTGAATTCTCTTCCTTTCTGAATTCATCAAACTGTTCATTCCGGTAAAGCAGTTCCAGCTTTTTATATCTTTCAGGATTATTAGAAACCGAGTATTTCCATGGAATACAGTGTAAAGCAAGCAAATATTTTCCTCCCAGCTTATCTTGTAGGGCCTGTACGACTCCCGGCAAGTCTAAGTGGTTCATGTGCCATACAATATTCTGCCGGGATGATATCCATGGCGACAACAAATGAACAATCAAATCAAGATATAACGGTTTGTACCGCTTGACATTTGCAATATGCCTGGGCAGGTAAAAAAAGGCCGTAAAACAATCGTCTTTGATAATGACTTCCGGCAGGGCCTTATACGTTTGGAAAATCAGGTGATGCACCCTGATATTGTGACGGCTTTTCGATTTAAGCACTTCGCTGTATCGTTCAATACCTGTATAATAGTTGGATACAAGATCCACAATAACCACATCAATCATAATCGTCTGTCAATAAAAAAAGAAAAGGAGCCTTGAGGGTACTTGATCGATATTTGATAACAAAATCAACAATCTGCTGATGGACAGGTTAAAATCCTGTTCATCAAAGTTGAGTTTCATCCGGATGATGGTATCAATGACTTCTTTCGTATCGGTTTTTGTGGAAATTGCCCGGAACAAGCGATCCACCTGGACCATTAAACCGGTTGAACCTTCATCTGAAATGTCCGAGGATTGCAGGTCAATCATCCTGTCAGAGTCATATACAAATTGGTGTAACCTAGGGTCCTTTGCATAATTTGTGATGATAAAACGCCATTTTTTTTGTATGTTTATATCACCGCCGGAACTTAGCCGGATAGCATCCGGTAGATGATCTAACAATACATGGATACACTCATTATTTGAATCCGGAATTTTGTTTACCGATAAAAAATACAACAACAGGTCGCAGATGTTATCCTTTAGATAACTTTCGGACAACACTTGTTTTACGATTTGTTCGTGACTTTCGCCGAACAATTCCCCAAAATCGGCATCAATAAATTGGTTGTCGATCAGGTAATCCAGTATCATCCCAACGCCAACAACCCCTTTATAGCTATAATCGTTGTTGAGAAAAGCCAACGATTCCTGAAAGAATTCAAAAGCATAATTTTCCAAGAAAGCATCTTCCCGAGATAATTCAAACAATGCCAATGCGGCTCCTGCCTTACCCGATAGCCCTGTATAGGCAACTGATAAGCCATCGATGAGAAGATAGTTCTTGATGGATTCAAAAAAAGAATGATGTATTACTAAAGTGGTATTATTCGTTGCACTCATCAGAATAATCAATGAAATTTCAAAAATGATTCTATTCCTTTCCGGTATTTATCCTGATTTGCAATTCCTTTATCTGTATAATAACAATAAATCAGGAATACTTTTTCGTTTTTTCCAATGATAAACACCTGCTTACGCATATAATATTTTCCTGAAAAATAAAAATTCGTATCTGTCCAAATCTCCGCTACACTGTCTGCATTATAGGTTTTTTTTGCATACTCAGCACTTTTTGATTCCCAAATGTCACTCTCGAGGGTACTAAACAGTTTTTCCAGATTTTTTAGCCCCGTCTGATGTTCCTGTCCGGTAGGCATTTCGAGTAACTTACTCCACTCATAAACCCTTACCTCTTCAACATTCTTGTCAGGTAGATGAGATGCCGGGGTAAATAACATCAAACATTCCTTATCTTTTGATTCGAATAATCCAAAAGTAGAAGATTGATCTTCAAGTAAGGAGATATTATCCAAATGAATATGATGGCCTCTCAAATCCTTATACCTGAATTTTTCAGGAACAGTAAGATCCAAGTGATCCAGATCGTTTGGACATGTTTTACTGTAGGGTATATCCTGCAATCTCAGAGAATCGATAAAATGCGAATTGACATAAGAGTTCAATGGGTTTGGCGGGTAACGTGTACTTTCATCAATGTAGACATACGCATCGAAACGGTCTTTTGAAAGAGCGTAAAACTGATTTTTTTCCAACGTGTTGCCGATCATCCGATAGGTATATAAACTGCTGCCCAGATCACTGCTTTTGCAATAAAACCTGTCAAAAGAAACATCCTGCGCCGCTCTTTCAAAACTGCCCTGCACCGGCTGTTCCAACCTTCCTATTCCTTCCAATGCTTCTACATTAAAAAGATCTAACATCTTATATTCTATTGTTCTGATAATGCCTCCTCCTACATGAAAACTGACAGACCAGTAATCATCCGGATAGTTTTCGGCGATGTAGCTCCCCAAACTTCTGATTTTTATCATTTCCCTTACACTGTGCCGTTCATATCCGGTACGGCTTAAATGCAGGCTATGGGCGCAGATGATCGCGCGTTCGTTTTCATCAGGCGCATAGTGCAACAACGCTTTCTGAAAAATTCTCCACATGTAAAGGTCGCGGTCTATATCCCCATACTCGTCATCTTTATTGGTAGGCACCTCGAGTTGCAAAATATCCAACAGGAATCCGTAGTCCTTTTCCTGCATCAACGCTTTTAATTTTTTTTCGGACAGAACCATACCGGCCAGGTTGCGGAATCTGGTACTTGCAGTAGTGTCAAGTTGGTAAAAAGGTTTTTGCGCAAGAGAAATTTTATAGTTCACATTGTCGTACTTCAGGTTGCTCATTTTAAGCATTAACGGTGAAAGGAATTGCTTGTCCCTGCCCAATTTTTGATATGCCAGAAAATAATGGTAAAAATAATTTTGCTCAGAGCGTAAGTCCAGGCCAACAATATGTATCTTATCAGCTTCCTTTCGTGTGGCATTTTCTTTTCGTATTTCATCCAGGAACAGAATAAGGTCTTCATTATCAGTGAAACTCTTCACATCCTCGAAAATAACATTACGATAACTGTACGGATGTATTCCCCGCACATAGAGATCCCAGTTTAAACACCGGTCAACCGGCGCCTCATAACAGACCAGCTTTACGTTTTTATCCAGTAATTTCCGGACAATTTCGGCTTTTTCCCGAAAGAGATTCTGAGAACCATGTACCGACTCGCCAAGTCCGATAATTTTTTTATTTTTCAGTTCGTCCAATCCGGTAATTTTTGTCAATGGGTACAATGATGTTACATTGAGATCAAAGTTAAGCGACCGGAACCATTCATCCAGATTACAATTATTAGCCTCGATACGGGCATCCAATATTTGAAAGGAAACGGTATCGTACCCCAAAGCAGTTCTTTGCCCATCGAGCGTTACCTCTACCAATTCGGCGTCTA